>JAFGOZ010000128.1 GCA_016926235.1 Bacteroidales bacterium
CATCATCAAAAACAACCGAGATTTACACCCATGTCGCAGCACATAACATCACCGGTATCAGGAGTCCGATTGCATCCCTGATTGAATGAAGATCCTATTTCTGCTCAGAAAAGCCCTGTATTCCGAAGTGCTCTGAGCAGAAAATATTAAAACGGTATCAATCTCCAGGAAACAATCCTCGCTGGAATTTTTTCAAGCTGTTTCGAAGTAGTTACAGCGTTTCTCATTATATTACCAGGCATCCCGGTGCAAAATCCAACAATACACCGTCCTGTTCGTTACTAATCCGATCAAAAAACCAATTTATTTAATTAAATCCCATAGAAATAGATAGATGCAATTGTTATTTTATTTGTTTAAACTATACACAGATGGCGCAATAGCGAACTGTTTGGATTTGGATTGTTCAACTCGTTCAATTACTTCGCAATTGAACGAGTTGTTTGCAATAAACTGGCATGAATGACATTATAGCCACCGCCGAAGACAAAAGAGAGTGAAAGAAAGAATGGCGCACTAAGTCCAAACATGCCGCCAATTGGGGCGGCAGAAATCTTTTAAAGCAAAATGGTAACTTTCTAATACCGGTTAACCAAATATTAAGAAATTGCTTAAATATCAAATTTGAAATATAATGAAAATATCAATAATTGGTTGTTAAGCTATTAGTTATCCCAGGCCTTCGGGGGAAACGGGCGCTAAAGCAAAAATAGCCGGTCATATGCTGCAATCCACTGGATCTTCATTCAAAATGAAGACAACCTTAGGTGTTAAACTCGGCATGGAGGTAGTTATGAAAACGGTAAAAAAAGCCATCGTCACAAAAGTATATGTAACTTTTAAATTGAGAATGTTTTTGAGTATCAGCTTAATTGTTGCAGCGGTGACCGGCTTTCAGCTTGATGCCCCGTTGACCTGGGATAATTAATTTGAATGAAAAGATGTATAACGATATTTAAATAAGTAATCTCCAACGCGCCTGTTTTAATGCTATAAAAACATTAAGGTTTCGGGCAGGCGATAAGCCTAAATTGGATTTAAAATGGAAAATGAAGAAGAAATTGTCCCCAAAGTAGAAGAGAAATTAAAAAAAGAACAGAAAATTATTCAGGAAAGAGATGCATTACTGGCTGCAATATTAGCAGGTCAACGAGATACAATAAGAGAAAGAGTTGGATTTCTACTCAGTCAATTTCCTGAATTACGTGATTCTGATATCAGTCTCCAAATAAAATATTGGAGTTTTTATCAATCAGATAATTTTGCAGATTCATATTTAACCATTGATCAATACAAAAATCTTGAACATTTAAATTCAATTACTCGCGCAAGAGCAAGAATTCAAAATACTTTGAAATTATTTCAAGCTAGTGAGGAAGTAAAAAAACATAGAGGGGTATTGCAAGAAGAAGAATTGGAAAAAGCCCGCCAAGCTAAGGATATTTTTCCTTATTATGCAATTTTTATGGATGAAAGTGGAAAAAATGAAAATTATTTAATTATTGGTAGCTTATGGTTTTTAGATTCAAGCAGTATGACCAATATATCTACGGATCTTTTACGCTGGAAAAAAGAAAAAAAAATTAGCTGGGAATTTCATTTCCAAAAAATATCTGATTCAAATTTTGATACATATTGCAGATTTGTAGATTTTTTTACAACAAGAAATCCGATTGTAAGCTTTAAGTCGATTTATGTAGAAAGAAAAGGATTAAAAAATGTGCAAGACTCATTATGCAAATTGGCTGTCTTGCTACTTTATAAAGGAATTCAACATGAAAATGATACTGGACGAGCTATTCTTCCCAGGAGTTTACAATTTTATAAAGATTCAGAAGAAATTGGTGCAGATAAGCTTTTTCTAGAAGAAGTAAAAATGGAAATTGAAAATCTAAGCGCATCGCAATTTAATAATCAGATTAATATTGATCAAATTATAGCGATTGAGTCAAAAGACAATCCAATTATGCAAATTACCGATTTATATACGGCAAGCTTAAATCGGAAAATAAATAATCCAGGAACCGGAACAAATATTAAGGATAAATTTGCTGAATATTTTATTAATGCAATTAACCATAATTATGGCAAAGAAGAAAAGGATAGTGATTTAATATATACAATTGCCCTATAAAAAAAGCTAACACGGTGTTCAACCTGTCCTTAACTGATCGTTTCTGATCCAGGATTTAAGAGGAAAAACTGTAAGTAAAAATCATAAGGCTTCGCACGGCCGGTTAACACCCGGTTAGAGCAAATTAAAATCAATAAATACGGCAGTCGAAAGTCAAAAAGAGACAGCGGTCAATGAAATGTTGGACTGGAGAGAAAATTAAAATGTATTGCCCGAAATGTTCCATGCTATTAACTAAAGAAAATAATCATTACATTTGCACTTCTGGCTTTTTAGAATATTCGACTTATCTTACACAAAAAATGGATACTCTTTATAAGTCATTAAGCAGCGATATAAACAAAGGAGATTTTACAGGAAACATTTATTGTCCGCAATGTGGAAAAATGCTAAATAATGGCAAGCGCAACGATTGTAAAATAACAATCAAAGCTATTCAGTTTCAATTAATAGAACTTCATCCACATAATACACCAAATGGTATTTGTATATAATTATAAGTATTATTGTATCCAAGAATAGCAAAACAAATCGCGCATTAATGCGCGTGAAACCAATGTGCGCCAGAAAGACAAAAAACAAGATCGGCGGTTGAAAAAAACATTAAGGAAGCGTGCCAGTTTACAGCATACAACAGGTCCAAGTTCTAATAGTCAAGGCCCTACTAAAACTTGGACCACAACGTTATATGAAATGGCGTGCCAAAATCAATTAGGAAACCGTGCATCCGTGCACGGTTAATGGAAAAGGAATATAAATGAAAGCAAGAAAAACTTGCCACTGTTGGTGGAAAGGATACTGATTAGTCAATCCTTTGTTAAAATCTTTTTTTTACTATAAATACTATATACAAGGAGAATACTCATGGATAATAAGATTGACGAAATAATGAAATCAATGACATTTGAATTTTTTGGAAGCGGGAAACATAAAATTACCCCAACAATGCATCTTTCTTCAAAAGATTCTGTATTTTTGGATGTAAGATCTAAGGAAGAGTTAGAAACAATCGCATTTAGCCTTGTACATCATATGCCGGTTCTACATATTCCGATTAATGAAATCCCAGACCGATTATCAGAAATACCTCGCGAAAAAACTGTTGGTATTTTTTGTTCTTCCGGTGTTCGTTCCACAATGACCTATTTCTATTTACGAACACTTGGATATGACAATGTCAGAATAATTGAAGGTGGTTACGCTGAATTGGTAGACGATTTTAAACCTGGCAAGTTATTGAAGCATATCACACAAGGTAAGGCAGTAGAATGATAAAAATAATAATAATCAGTTTATCAATTTTTGCTATTGGCCTTATAATGACCATGTCAGGAAGAGGTGGTGGTAATTTCTACGTACCACTCCTTGTTATTACAGGTTTGGGAATGCATCAGGCTGCTGCTATGGGACAATTTATTCTTATGATTGCAGCATTAACTGGTATGCTTGTTTTTAACAAAAAAAAAATGGTTGATTGGAAACTTGCTTTGGTTATTGATCCGCCTACCGATATAATGGCATTTGTAGGTGGATACTTTTCCAGTTATTTAAGTGGTTCAACCCTAAAGATAATTCTATCAGTATTTCTGGTTTTAGCTGGTATTTCAATGTTGATAAAGGTAAAAGAAAGACCTATTACAACAGGTAAAAGATTCGGTTATTGGCACAGAAAATTTGGAGATGAAGAATATGTTGTCAATTTATGGTATACAATACCAATTACTGCACTTGCCGGCCTTGTGGCTGGCGCTGTAGGAATATCATGCGGCTCATTCAAGATACCTTTAATGGTATTACTCTGCGGTGTACCAATGCATATAGCAGTAGGTACTTCCTCAGCAATGGTTGCGGCGACAGCAATAATGGGTTTTTTAGGACATACGATGAGAGGACACTTTGAGCCTGAATTTGCTATCCCCTTAGCAATAGCGGCTATATTGGCAGGAATATTTGGAGGAAAATTAGCAATAAAGACAAATCCGAAGTACCTAAAACTGATATTTGCCATAACAACCTTTGCGGCCGCAGTGTTTATGATAATTAATACGCTTTCAACAAAATAACTATTGTTTAACCAGTGTGAATACGTCCTGTATTCACACTGGTAATATTATGGTAAAGAGGCACGCCACTTCATATAACAGCGGCTATGCGGTTCGGGCGGAGTACCGCCCTCTCCCAAATTGCCCTGCGCTGCGCTTCGGGCAACTTCGCATAGCCGCGAGACGTTGGTGGGAAATAAACCGGAACGAATGAACATTAGAGGCGGCGGCAAGACACAAAATAAGACAGCTCGTTTAAAGATAAAAAACGTCGTTGTAAAAAGAAATGGCAATTAGAGTGCCCCGCGATTGTTAAATAAACAAATTCTGAATTAAATTGGTTTTTTTTTAATAGTTAAAATATTCTTCTTTTTAACGCAAAATAGGGGGGAAATTAAATGGATAATTTTAGGTTGTTTTTCATACTCATATTAACTTTAGTTTTATTGAGATGTGGTAACAATTCTTCACCAATAAACAATGATATAACCGAGCAAGAGACAACTAATAAACACGAACAAGTAATAAATAGCAGTGGAGGTAAAATTGATTTTGACAGCAGTAATTTATGCTATTTTCCTGAAAGCTCTGTCAAACTTCCGACATTAATTAAGGTCGAAAATACAATTGTAAACGATTCTTCAGATAGCAATAAAATATTAAATGTTTTTGAAGGCGAACCATCTGGCACCTCATTTGAAGAACCCGTACTTGTTGTAATTCCGATAGATAAAAAATTATCTCCAGGAACAATTGTAAAAATACAATCATTAAATGATTCTACAAATACTTTACAACCTTATTACTATATGGATTCGATTGAAGCTTACGGCATTGCAATTAGAAATGGAGACCAGATAGCATTTTTAATTAACCATTTTTCAAAATATTTCATATCCAAGTTAACATATGACTACACATATTATCTAACGCCTATTCAGCTGGATCATTTAGATGATGGGACTAAAATGATTTTACCAAAAGATCAAGATCCAGAAAAAATGAAAAACAGTAAATTTGTGGACATTTCAGGGTTTATGAACCTTAATAACTATAGCTTTCGGAAAAGAAGATACTTTGAGATAATGAAAAATATGGTTCTTCAACCTGACAATCCATTTCTCAATAATGTTGGTGAAAAAATACATAATTTCCTTAAAATAGAAGGAGTCGTTGAATCGATAATAAAAGATGGCAGCAGGGGATATATAAACCATGAAATAGTTGAAAGTATTTTAGCGGATAATTATTCCTACAATCTTAAACTTAGCGGTAATTTGAATCTGTTGAGTAGTTATTTATCGAAGATTTCAAATGGATTGGAGTTTATCGCTATTATAGAAGAACCCGTTAGGAACGCTATAAGCCTCTTTTGTTTGAATGAAATTCAAATGTCGCTGGCTATAGAAAGATGTAAAACCATTCGGAAAATAATGGATGATAAATTATCATTAAACAATGTGCATATTGAAACATTAAAAAAAGACGAAGCATTTTGCGATGCATTAATGGATGTTGAAACTTATTTCACCAACGCTCAAAAAAGTAATAGCGAACTTATATTACAAAGTTTCAATGTAATTAATGAGGCGCTGTCTTTTGATTTAGTGAATGATGTAGCAAATAAAATAGTTGGAATATCAAGCCTAAAACTTTTAACGAAATGGTGCCCTGGTTTACCAGTTGCGATAACATGTTACATGTTAGAGGATGCATATGAGAATGCGGAGGAACACCATATTGCCTGTATAGACAGAGCATTACAATGTAATTTGGATTATCAGCTATTTAAAATTAAGCAGGAAGTAATTGATGGGATTTTGAACGGTGATTACTCAAGTATCCCTTATGAATTTCAGCCAGATTATTATTCCATAATTAATATGAAATACTATAATTCCTATTCTTATTTAAATAGTAAGTACAATGATTTGATTGGCAATAACAAATTGTACCTTACGGATTCTTTTGAATATATTTGGAAAAATGTTAAAAATTTACTTTTCTATGATATTTGCGAGCAGATGGAAACTTATTACACAAAATTAATAGCTGATATTAAGAGCGACTATGTGAAGATTAATTTTTATTCACCACCAATAGTAAATCCATCTGTTTTTGTCAATCAAAATATCTCAATCCATGATGAAACCATTAATGGATCTGGTATTGGATTTACTCCCTTTGGTAATATTGAAATTAGTCTTAAAAACCTTGCTTCAGAAAAGGTTGTTTCATTCAATAAAACTGCTGATAATAAAGGCAATTTAACCTTCAACTATAAGATCAACGCTTCAATGGAAGCAGGACGGTGGTTTTATTATGGCACTGATCAAACCTCTCAAATTAAGTCAAATGAAACCGAGTTCAATATTAATAGACTGGAGCCTGTGACTCCAACAGATTTGTCACTTACTGACATAACCGGTGGTTTCAGCATATCATGGACAAATGTTACCGGTGCCACCGGTTACAAAATATTCTGGGGAACAACAGATGCTGTAGATGAAA
>JAFGOZ010000129.1 GCA_016926235.1 Bacteroidales bacterium
ATCTGTTATGGGAATTCTGCCTATAGCTGAAGCTTCCCTGGAAAAAATTTCCTTTATTCTGTTTTTCATCACTTTACCGCATTCAATTCGGCAAATTTAATAAAATATCTTTCAACACTTTCCCTTGGAATACTCATCAAACAGATTTCCCGTTTATAAAAAACAATTTGAGTTGTGTCAAAAAAAAGCAATTCTTGGTCAAAAATTCCTGATTAAGGGTTTATATAAGTTTGGAGGAGATATTATGAATAGCTATTTTTACTTAGCGATAAGACGTTTTAATCAGTCGGTCTGGGGTTATTTATTAAGTCTGTAAAAGGTGTACTTAAAGCAAAATTTACTCTTTTAAGAATCTTAATATAAGGTTGTTTGGAACCACATATGCCGGGACTGACGTGACGGGAGTGTGTTAATTCGGTAATGTATGTCATTTCTTTTAAAAAATACTTTTTGTTACTCCATCTAGCTGCCAGATTCAGGCAATTTAATATCTTTAAAACAATGAGCAGGCGTTCGACAGATCTTAATTTCTTAAACCCTATCGGTATTATGAAAACTATCAGGCCCCATATAATCTCAATTCTATTAATAATATTAGCATTGAACTCATGTGTTACAAATGAAAAGCTAATTTATCTTCAGTCAGAAAGATTAGCTGATGGAACGCCTGTCCGGTTAAATGATACAATCAAATCGATTACACCTTCAATATATCGTGTTTTACCAACCGATAATATATACGTGCGTGTTGTAACACCCGATCCACAGTGGGCAAATATGTTTAATCCACTCCCCACAACCGCCAGCATGAATATAAATCCCGAAAGTGCTCAGCTTCTTAGTTATCCCGTCGAGCTGGACGGGACAATAGAGCTGCCATATTTAGGTAAATTTGCTGTGGCAGGAAAAACCCTGTCAGAAATTAAACATGAACTGGAAATTGCTTTAAAAAACTTCATTTCTGACGCGGCGGTGACGGTGAGGCTTGTCAATAATTATGTAAGCGTTGTAGGAGAAGTCAGGGTTCCAGGGAGATATCCTATATATAAGGACCGCATGAATATTTTCGAAGTATTAGCGTTGGCAGGTGATATGGAGGATTATAGTAACAGAAAGAGTGTTCAGGTTATAAGACGTTCACTTAATGGCAATATCATTCAGGAGCTGTCGCTGCTTGACAGAAGTGTCATGTCGTCAGAGTTTTATTATGTTATGCCTAATGATGTAGTTTATGCTAAACCCAGACAAGGACAGTTTTTCAATATAACCACTTTCCCATATTCGCTTTTACTTAGTTCAATTACTTCTTTTATTTTAATATTTAACTTCATCGGCAATCTTAATGAATAGATTTGAGTTATTAGAATCCAACAAGTAGAAATTTTCAAGTCAGATTTAATGAAAATTAATTGGGTTTTGAAAATCACATTTCATTTTGTGAACCTCATAATTGATTAAAAACTAATGGAAAGTTCCAAGTACAGCCATAAAATATATGCAGATAAAGGAGAAACCAGTGATGATGGTTTTGATCTAATCAGAATATTCTCATTAATGTTTCCTAAATGGTATCTATTTATTATCTCACTTGTCTTAGCTTATTTTTGTGCGAGGACTTATATACGACACACCCTTCCTGTGTATATGGTTTCGGCATCGATTCTGATAAACGAACGAGAGAATAATAATGCTGCTATTAATGATCAGTTTCTGCAGGGCTTGGGACTTCCTCCCGGCACACAAAACATCGAAAACCAAATTACTGTTCTTTCATCCAGAACTCTTATAGAGAGAGCTCTAAACGAGCTGCCTTTTGATATAGATTTTTATTACCGGACCTTGAGAAACAAGCTTCCTATATACCCTGAAGTTCCATTTGATATTTCCCTTATAAGCGGGGATAATCTTCCAAGGAATGTTGAATTTGAGTTTGTACATCTTGGAAATAATCAATTCAACCTAAATACATTTCACAAAGAAGACATTGAGTTCCACCTGAAGGCATCATTCGGTGATACTATTGAATTTGATAATAAGCTAATCCGAGTGGACCTTAGAGACAGTATTTTTCTTAATCAACATATTAATAAAAAGTTTTATTTTATCATTCATAGGAGAATAGATCTGGTAAAAGACTATAAAAAGAGGCTAAAAGTTGCGAGTATGTCCAGAGATGGTACAACAATAAAAATAAGTCTTGAAGGCACTAATAGAAGTAAGGATGTAGACTTTATTAACACCCTGACCGATATGTTTATCTCTCTTTCTCTCGATAAAAAAAATCTTGAAGCAACCAGAAGGATTCAATTTATAGATAATCAGCTTGTTGGAATATCGGATTCACTTGTACTTACTGAAAACATGCTTCAGCAATTTCGGTCGAGAAACAGGGTAATGGATCTTTCATCCCAGGGGCAGGCCATTATCACTCAGTCAGTTGCTCTCGAGAATGAAAGAGCCCGAATTGCAGTAGAGACCAATTATTATGATTACCTGACTGAATATCTTGCAAAGGAAATTAATGATGAGGTGCCAGTGGCACCAGCAACAATGGGTATTACAGATCCTGGTCTTATGCGGTTGGTAGCTGAAATTGGTGAGTTACAGCAACAATTGTCAAGCAGAAGTTTAGGAGAATTAAATCCCCTTCAAAATCAGTTAATTCAAAGAATACAGAATACTAGGGAAGCATTGAAGGAAACATTAAATGGATTAAAAAGAGCAAATACTCTGGCAATGGAAGAAAATCGTGCACAAATTCAGCGTCTTAATAACCAGGCAGCGGCATTGCCAGGGACTGAGAGACAACTCCTTGGAATAGAAAGAAAATACAAGTTGAATGACGAACTCTACACTTTCCTTCTGGAAAGAAGGTCCGAACAGCAAATGCAGAAGGCGTCAAATACAGCTGATAATGAGGTTATTGATTATGCTAATGAGCTTGACAGTATTATAGTTTTTCCAAATATGTTGGCCGTATACTTAATTGCCTGGTTTCTAGGTATGGGTTTCCCTTTTGTTATAATTTTTCTGATGGACTTCCTCAATAAAACTGTTCAGATTGATTTCATTGAAAGATTAAATGATTTCTCTGTTGCTGGAAAAATTCCGCACAATTCATTGAACACCAACATTGTTGTTTTTGAAAATCCCGATGCAGGAATTTCAGAAGCCTTTCGTATTTTAAGGTCTAAGATGCAATTTTTTACCAAGGAAGCTAAATCACCAGTTATTTTGTTGACTTCTGCACTGCCGGAAGATGGTAAAACATTTATCGCTATTAACCTGGCATCTGTATTCAGTTTGATGGGGAAAAAGACTGTTCTTGTAGGTTTCGATCTTAGAAAACCTAAAATATTTGGTGACTTTGATATGGACAATGAGGCAGGTGTATCAACATGGCTTATAGGTAAAGACAAATTGCAGGACATAATAAAACCCACTTCATACGAAAACCTTTCTATTATTCCGGCAGGACCTGTTCCTCCAAATCCATCTGAACTAACTGCTCTTCCAAAAACGGATGAGCTTTTTACATTATTAAGAAAACACTTCGATTGCATTATTATAGACTCAGCTCCCATCGGATTAGTTTCAGATACATATTACCTGGCATCTCAGGCTGATTCATGCCTGTTAGTAATCAGGTTAGCTAAAACTAATAAGGATATTCTGGAAAGAACATTAGATGAAATAAAAATCACTGAGTTTAAAAGTGTCAGTATAGTCATAAACGATATTCCACTTGAAGATACCAGATACGGATATGGAGGGAAAAGTTATGGATATACTGATTTAATAACGAAAACAAGAAAAAGGAAATTTCTTACCGTTATAACAACTAAATTGAGAGATTTAAGAAAGTCACGCTTAAAAAAAGATAAATACACATCTGGAATCACTAGTATCATGTCAATAATAGTATGACGTAATAAATAATTTTTGTATCTTTGTCAAAAAATGCTATGATAAAGTACAAAGTAACTCTAACCAAAGACGAAAGAGAAACACTAATGGAAAATACCAGGAAGGGCAGCCATACAGCCAAGAAGGTCATCCATTCTCTCATTCTGCTTAATGCAGAC
>JAFGOZ010000013.1 GCA_016926235.1 Bacteroidales bacterium
GCGGCAAGCTTGGGTGGGCCGCTGGTGATGCAGGTCGTTAGACATAAAAAAGAGGATAATAAATCATGAAGAAATTAATAGTAATTATTATTTTGTTTGTAAGTATTCTTTGTGCTGATGAAATAGTAGATGTTTGGGGCAGAATGGCCACTGGAAAATATTTAGGTGTAGAAAACAGTAAAATATTATTTAAAATTACTGGGGTTGCCGAGCCTAATAAATTTAATCCTAAGACTATTGCGTCATTAACAATAGGCAGTACCGGCCAAAAATATGATAACCATCAGATTCTAGAACTTGCTGGAATTACAAAGGAGCAGAATTCCCCAAGAGTTACAGACAAACCAGACACCAAAACTATTAATTTAGTATCCAGTGCAAATATTCATAATCCTTGTAAAGATGAATTGTTTTTAAAAATAAAGCAAAAAGAATTAGATGAAATGTCAGAACGGGAATATCAATATTTTCTTCAAAAAGACAAGGAATGTTCTGAATTTGCGAAGAAAAACAGTTTTCAACTACCGCAAAATGAAGAGAATAATACTCTAAGTATTATGCCAGAATCTATTAATCAAAATGAAAATAATGATACTGATTATTATATCAAAGGTTCAACTACTGCGGAATCTGAATTTAATTCAAATGCTGCACTTGGAGGTCTTCTTTGTGGTTTTGGTGGTGGAATAATCGGCTGGGGTATTGGCGCTGCAGTTATTCAGAGTATGGACGTCGATGTACCTTATCATAGCATAAAAGGCCTAGATATAGAGCAACAATATCAGTTTAAAAGTGGGTTTAAAGAAAAAGTCAAAAAAATCCGAAAAGCAGATTTTAACACTGGTGCAGCAATCGGTACAATAGGAATTGTGTTGATACTATTAGTGTCTGGAAGTTAATTGATATTTTAATAATAAATTGATGGATACAACGTTTCGTTGTGATCAATCCAGGGTTCAAGAAGCCCGTACTATTTGCTCAAATAAATGAAAATGAAAAATATCTATGGAGTAACATAGACATCGTTAGCGTATTAAAGAATAATAAACATAACCGATTGAGGTAAATAATGCGGAAACATTTTTTAATGACCACTTTAGTGACAGTCTTTATCCTGATATGCTTTTTATCCTGTAAAAAAAATCAAACGAGTTCAAAAATTGGACCCTTGTATCTCATTGAAGTTATGCCAACTGCCCTGAATGTAGAGATTGATTCGACCTATCATTTTTCAGCCATTGGCAGAGACGTAAAGATGAATGTCATAGAAGGTATTTCCTTTACATGGACGTCTCGTTATCCGGCTGTCGGGATTGTCAATCAGAATGGTCTATTCACGGCACTATCTTCTGGGACGACGTTTCTGACTGCAAAATCAGGAAAAGTTGTGAGTGTTCAATTGACAGTGAGTGTCTATGATCCGGTATTTTCCATCGAAATCCAGCAGGATTCACTGACTGTCTGGATTGATTCAACAACCGCGCAATTTACGGCGATGGGTAAGGATATGAATGGCAACGATGTTACCGGCCTGTCTTTCACCTGGGAGACTGGTAATACAAATATTGCCACCATTGATAATCAGGGCGTGATTACCGGTGTGTCGATAGGCAATACTACGGTTACGGCCGGTCTGAGGGATAATGAGAGTTTGCCGGTAATGATAAATGTCAGACCGGTCATCCCGCGGTTAAGCACAGCGGATGTGGTAAATATATCATTCTTTATCGCGCAATGCGGGGGTAAAATTATATCAGATGGGGGATCAGATATTACTTCTCGTGGGGTATGTTGGAGTACTTCCCAAAATCCCACAATTTCAAATGCTACAACTTACGATGGTACTGGTACCGGTAATTTTACGAGCCTTCTTTTTGGACTGGCTCAAGAAACCACCTATTACATAAGGGCATATGCTACGAATAGCACCGGCACTGGTTACGGTGATTCAAAATCATTTACGACTGAAACTTATATTCCGGAGTATGGAACCATGGAAGATATCGATGGCAATGTCTATGCAACAGTCAAAATCGGAAATCAGTGGTGGATGGCAGAGAACCTGAAGGTAACGCACTATCTCAACGGTGATGTCATCCCACATGTGACCGACGGGACCGAATGGTATAATCTAACGACAGGTGCTTACTGCGAATATGACAACAGTTCAGACAATGCTGCCACCTATGGTCGGCTGTATAACTGGTATGCAGTAGATGACAGCCGGAAACTTGCACCGCAGGGCTGGCATGTGCCAACGGACGCGGAGTGGAAAGAGTTGGAAATGGCTCTTGGGATGAGTCAATCACAGGCAGACGTTGAGGGTTATAGAGGCAGCAATGAAGGCAGCAAACTGGCGGGCAGGGCAGACTTGTGGACCGATGGAAATTTGGAAAACAACGCAGAATTCGGAACTTCCGGCTTTGCTGCGTTGCCTGGGGGTTACCGCAACTACGTCGGTTACTTCTACATTAAGGGTAACGACGCCAACTTCTGGTCTTCTACTGGTTACGGTAGTAATTTCGCATGGTGCCGGGAGTTGGGCATCAATAGTTCAGTAGTCTACCGTCTCTACACCAATAAGCAAACCGGGTTTTCGGTGCGTTGTGTGAGGGATTAGATTATCCCGATACGCTTTCGCTATCGGGATGCCCTGCGGGCATTTGCCTGCCCGGCGAAGTGAAACGGAGACGTGGATTATTGATCCCGACAAGTCGGGATCGAAAATGGATAACGATTATGGCTAATTACGACGAGTTGCCAGTGTATAAGGCAAAATATGAGTAAAGGTAAGAAACGCTAACCTATATTTATCCTTCAAAAGCCAGCAAAAAATAGTCTCCCTTTGTCAATGTATGGGATGAGATCTGTGCCTGTCTTGAGGAACATCCGAAGAGAACATCCAGGTCAATATTTGATGAATTGCAAAATCTGTATTCAGATCAATTTAAAGACAGTCAACTTCGGACACTGCAAAGGCGAGTAAAAGAATGGCGCTAAAAGCACTGATAACTTTTAATAATGATTGGATTAAGGATGAAATAATGGTTAATGCTGATTTTACTACAGAACTTCAAGATAAGATTATTCATGAGGCAGTTTTTTAATTAAAGTACGATTTATTCATGAGGCAATACGTCAAGGAATTATAAATTTCGTCAATCAAAAACCTTGAATTCAAGAATCAATTATGTTATAATTATAGTGGGCAATGTTCTTGGCTCTCCGCCAGACCTGCTCTTTGAAAGAATGCTGAAAATTCTCTCTCGAGAGGGTGTATGGGAGAGAAGCGATAAAAATTTTCTGGAACAGTGCAAATCTGGAATATTGTAAGTTATTAAAGTTGATATTAATTATTTGCCAGATTCAAATATACACGAAAAATTTTTAATCGGAAAATGGAGGGGTATTATGGAAAACGTACGATTTAATGATAGGATAATTAACATTTTTTATATACTTTGTTAATTATTATTTGTTTTAAGAATTTGAAACGCATTTATGTGCTTCAAATGAGTTAACAATAATAAACTAATAAAAGGCCTTTATATGAATTCCAAATTCTGGTCTTTCAATTTGACTGTTTCATTATTCGGACTTCAACAATGTGCTTCTTTATCTAATTTATTTATTAAAGATGATTCCCAATACAATCAACATGTAATTACTCTAACTTCTATTTATTCTTATAACAAATATTATGTTGGAACAGATGAGGCACTTGTTACAGATATAGAATCAGGTACTACTTCTTTAGCAAATCTTCATAAGAAAGTTAAGGAAGATCTTGCCAAGACGATATTTGTATATGTTGCAAACGAATCACATCAAGAAATTGCAGGACATTACAATAAAGGACAGTTCTTTATTGAATACGAGACACGGATAAAACAAATCAAAAACAGATAATTTATTTTTCAAAGAAATTACTTGATAATGGAAGGATTGAATATCATTAAAAATCTAAATCAATTTTAACAATATGCTTATTTAATTGAATTAGGAGTGGTAGAAATACAGATAAATTCTTAATATCATGGAGAATAAATGACTAAGATGAAATTATTTTGTACTTTTCTCTATGTTTATCTTCTTGTTGTATTAGGGATAGGATGCAGCATCATCCCAAAACCTAATGTACAAAAGGTTGAGAGTAGTTCGAGTGATATTGATATCTCAAGATATTCTTATGAAAATTACTATATTGGTTTAGCAGAAGCTCCAAATACCAAAATTGATAATGGAGATATTACTACTGGAGACCTTAGAGAAAAAGCACGTGAAGAGTTAGCAAAAGCAATATATGTCCATGTTGAAAGTGAGCTGCACACAACAATAAATGAAAGCAATTTTGATGGAGATTATTCAATTATTGAAGAAACAAAGTTCAGTACGAAACAAACAGCAGTTGTAGATTTACCGGGGCAATTTTTAGAATGGTCACAATCAAAAACAAGTACGAAAACGACTATAATTTGTGCTATAAGAAAAGAGCATTTTAACAATTTAATTACAGCAGAATTTGATCCAAATATATTAAGTGAACCAGATGTGAGCATAAGATTTCGACAGTTGGGAGGCATATTACGACGTTTGAATAAATATCCTCTTGCAACATTCAATAATGAACAAAAATCTATATATTTCGATTATTTAAAAGAATATTTCACGATAGCAAAAGGTATTCGTGTAGATATTGGACTCTGGGAAGATATACCCTGGAGTAGACCCGATGAAAAACGATACTTACCTGTACGTGTGTTTTACAATAATGAGTCCCTTGTTGGTATTGAATTAAAAATAATAGAATTCGGTGAAAGTATTTTTACTACAGAGGATTATATCAAAATTGATTTAAAAAATTATATAATTAATGACAGACTTCAATTTACATTAGTACCAGTTTTCCAATTTATTGAATTCGACAATGTGCAACCATTATGTAAAATTGATGAAGATAATGTTATTGCATTTAGATTAAAAATCGGTATAAATAACATAGCATTTTCTGCTGAGTCAATTCCAAGTAGCCAGAGAGTCCATCTATATAATATTCCTTTTGATGTGATCCAAAAACGGATAAATGGGATTATGGTAATAGATAAACAAAATGATGACGCTGATTTTGATTATGAATTTATTTGCGATATTGCAGAATTTTTCGATAATAGCCTTCAAAGAAAATCTGTTTCGATTTCAATGAAATTGAGAGATGTTGACGGGAATAATTTTTATAGTTTGACTAAAGATGATATTCTAGCAGATAATAAGAAAATTGCAGATGCAATAAGGCAGTCTATAGAAGAATGGACAAACTATTACAATTTATATACCGTTAATGGCATTATTGATGAACCAAATAAGGTTGATATATCCATAAGACAATTTGGACGAGAAAAGAAATTTGGACAGTTTACAAAAAACTTCAGCTGTTATGGAGTGTATCGGGGAGCAGTTCCAACTTTAATTATTAGTAAGAAAGGATTCCGAACAACAGAAATTACCCTGCCTCGATACACAAGTGATAACCAGGATTTTGTTCTCCATGAAAGAATTAAATTGGATGCAGCAAGGGGATATTTCAACGTAATGGCCATAAAAAATGATGGGCAGCCTATTACGGCAGACTTTACTGTTGAAAAACGTTTAATTCCCTATATACCAGCATTTCAAACAAATGTTTTAAATCAACGAAACATAACTACAATTACAAAAAATGTAACACCGGGAATCTACACAATTAAAGCTTCAAAAAAAGGATGGAATACAAATAAAAAAACCTTTTTTGTTTCTGATAGCGATGCATTGATGACAATTAAACTTGATCTTTCTCGCAAACCAGTATGGAAGGGTATGTATAAGACGGCCTTGGTACCTGGATGGGGACAAAAATATTTAGGCCAATCTACAATTAAATCCATCGCCCATCTTGTGTTGACTTCCGCCATTTATGCGTGGACTACGGTATCATATTATGGCTATACTGACAGTCAAGATAAGTTTATTCAATCAAGGGATTATTACAATAGTCTGTATTCACCAAGTATTGAGGATTATGAAATTGCATATAACAAAGCAGAGACAGACAGAAAGGCAATGCTAGATAAAAATGATATGCTAAAAATTTCTTTATCACTAACTGGAATAGTCTATTTATATAATCAAATTGATTTATTTATCTTCAGAAAGTAGGCCTTATGAACCAGAGAACAATATTAAAATATTCCGTCATTTTTATTTTTATTATTCTCGTTTCTCGTTGTGATAAATTGGAAGTGACAAATACAAAATTATTCAATCCTTATCATTCCGGTGCCGAAGTCAGTTCAATTAAAATTTCTCAGCAAGATGCATTTTCAGCAATAATATGTATAGATATCGATCGATTTAATAAAACTGGAGATAACGAGCAATGTTTTGATTCTGTCATAGTAATTAGGGATGATACTATGGGACGGCAGAAAATATATACATACATCCCTGCAATCAATAATCAGCATGAAGATAATTTCAATTTCATTGATACGACAATAATACTTGATTCTACGAAATATATTGCTTACGGCCTCTTAAATGGTGAAGAGGGCTTCAGGGATTCGTTATTAAAAAATTACGAAATATTCCTTGTGAAAAAGGAAATAGAGTATGACAAAATTAAAGGAATTGTCACAATCTCAATTGGTACAGTAGATTCACTCGAGAAACCAGAAAATTTCCAGTCAGTATCGGTTATTCGAACAGATAATCAGTATAATCGTGATCTCAGTTTTGTATCAAGCACAGGTGATTTTACAATTTATGATTCTTGTATGAAAAAGACAGAAGATTTTAAATTTTTACCTAATACTAATTACTCGTATGCAATTAAGATACAGCAAAAGAAAAATGATGAAATTCGATCTTCAAAAGAAATTATTGCAGATAATATTGAACTGATACTGGATAACGATATTACAATCGTTAAATCTCTTTCGTATTGGGAAAATAGGATTTATTTCCATTATGATAATGAATGGGGTGATTCTTTAAAGAAAATTGAAATATTTGCCAGTGCTGATGGAAATGCTTGGTCAGAATTCCCCGATTCATTAATAATAATTGAAAATGAACAAAAAAACCAAATGCTAGTTTCTTCTACGATACAATCTGAGAGGGATAAAAATTTTATTGATTTTTCTCCAAAATCTGTCGATGGTGGTGTGAATTATAAGGTTAAAATGAGATGCTGGACAGATTATTTTTATAATGATATTATATATGATGCTGTATTATTCCCAATTCCTGGTTTCCAATTAATTGAGGTTCGCAACGGGCCTGAGTTTACAATGGGTAATCCCGAGGCGGCATTTAATTCTGATTCATTTAAAGTGAATATAGAAAATGAGTACTGGATAATGATGACAGAATTTTCAGAAGACTTTTCTAATGCATTGGAAAATATTTCTGTTAGACAACAGGATATTTTTGGATCTCCAGTGAGTTGTGATTATTCAACAGCGGAACTATTAATCGAAAGTATGAAGAATAATGCATTCGGATTTAGTGTATTTGATACAATGAGATTACCAACCGAAGCAGAATGGGAATATGCCGCTTCTGTTTTTTTTCCAGAACAAACTTCACCACCACATATCTATTGTTGGGGCAATGATATTGATTTCGGTAGATGTAATTATAGTACAGGAAGACCAGAGACTACTGGAAATTATCCAGTAGGAAAGAATAGACTTCATGATATGAATGGTAATTTGAGCGAATGGATAAAAGGATTTTTCGATGCAAACCAGTATGTAGGATTTGATACCTTATCCAATATATCAAATTGGCAGACGGTATGTCAGGATTCGACCTTTTCCGGATTACGTTCTCTTCGCGGTGGAAATTACGACTCTAAGTTGGATGAAATTAGAAATCAAGCAAGGGCATATTTATGTACTGACCCAAAATCACAGCAATTTTATGAGGGATGTGGCTTTCGAGCGGTAATAATTAAGAATTAATATTATGGGGGGATAAAATGAAACAATTTAGTTCATGCATTCTTTGTGCGGTTCTTCTTTTCTTATGTTCATGTGTATCGCAAGGTATTCTGACAATCAAAGTCCAGGATGACATGCAGAATTTAGTACGTAATATTCAGGTAGATGTCTATGATAATCAAAACCAGATTGTATCAAAAAATACAAATAATAGTGGAGAAGTTGTAACCGATCCAATCGATTTCAATAAGGAATACAAAGTACAAATCAACCAGAATCTGGCAGAAAAAAGATACCAATCATATTCGGGCAACATCCTGCATACCAAAGAAGCGCCTGTTCAAACGTTAAGTATTACAAAAAACAGTACAATACTATCTGGTAAGGTCAATTGTTCAGATGATTATACTAGTGTTTTTGATGCTCAAATATTTGTGCTCTCTGAATCCGATGAATTAATTGAATTGGATTTTTCAGATCCGGCTGAGATTAGGACAGATGATGCGGGTCATTTTTCAATTAAACTGAAAGTAGAAAATATTAATACAGATCAGATAAAAGTGAAAATTCAGGTCACACATACAGACTTCAAAGATTATACTTCGCCAGTATTTCGGATTAATTGCTACGAGACAAGAGATGTGGGCAATATTGGATTGTTTAGAAGAGAATCTATAATTGAATAACCTTAATTAATCGGATTAAATTATGAAGATTACATTTAAATACATAATTAGCTTATATCTTCTTGTAGTAGTAATTGGCTTGATGGGTTGCTCAAAATCATTACAAATAGATTTTGCAGAGCTACCATCACCGGAATTTAATTATTTTTACAGATTTACAGGAGATACACAATGGACTCCCGTCACGGGGATACAAAATACAGTAAAAATAAAAACGGGAAAAAATGAATCAATTGACTTTATTTTGGTGAATGATCCGAGCCGGGAAACATATCAATTAAGTAATAGCGAACCATTTTCGGAGTCAAAAGTCGTACAGGGTAGTTGTTTAGTGAGTATTGATCTAACACACGAAGCAGTGTATAAAAAACCTATTGCTCTGACTTATTCTGAACGATATAAGCAGGTTCAGGTTAATATCGAAAATCCTACTGAACAAGAATATAGTCTTTATTTAAATAATAGTTTTTATCGAGATATAAAGAATGGTGAAAAAATAGCCCTGCGCTATCGACCTAATGAGGAATATACATTTTCAATTCAGAATAATAGGTATGCTGATAAAAACTATATTTCCTACAGACAGGTTCCGAACAATGTTAAGATTAATAAACGCCAGGACGTTTCTGTAAATTTTATTATTGAAATGTTTGATATTTATAATCAACCGGTAAAAGATATACCTGTGATTATCAGAGAAGCCAAGCAAATCATTGGTTCGACATCAATAACTGGTAATATCAATGTGACTACCACATTGAATTATTCATCTGAATATACTATTGGTATTGAAGCAGAAAATTACTTCTTTAATGATACTTCATTTGCCTTCACAGAAAACGTACCGATTGAACTCCGGATGATTCTTAAACCTATTGTCAAAATAGTACCAAAGGTTGTTAATCGTTTAGATAATACTCCGGTTAATCTTGCCAGGATAATTATAAATAATGAAACATATAATACAAATAGTCAGGGAACTTGTGAACCCATTGTCCATACTGTAAAAAGAGTCAATGAACAGCTTAATATTCATGTCGAAAAACAGCATTGGTCAACAGAAAACGCCGTCATTACATTTTCAGCTAACAGGTTTTTGTATTCGGAAGTAATGCGATTAACTGAGGATAACCATTTTATTATAGAGTTAGTTGATCAGCGAACTAGAGAACCGTTACCGAATATTAAGGTGAATGATGAAAATGTTGAGATGGTTACAAATAATGCCGGGAAAGCTAAGATATACACGAATAATCGTAATAATGTTCAGTTACGATTTCATTCCAATGATGGCATATTCGAAGATTTTGAAAGACCATTTTCAAATTTCCAAAATAGAGAAACGAGACGGTTGGAAATTCCAACGATTTCTCATATAAGGTTTACCTTTGTGGATCAGAATGGAGCGGCAGTAAATAATGTAAATTTTACTATCGATAATCAAGAACATGTAACTGGTAACTCTAATATTAAAGTTGTTTTCCAAGAGTTCACAACGGATAATTTTTCAATTAAAGTTGATAAAGACTATTATAAAACTTACGAAGGTGAACATGCGATAGCTGGAAACGTACAGATTACACTGGAAAAACTCTATATCACTTTTATCTGTCAATCTGGAGACCGTTATTTAAAAGACATTAACGTTCAAGTGGACGATAATGCTAATGTTACTGGAGTGACCAATATTGATGGTGTTGTGAAAGTGCCTGTTCCTGAGCTTGATAGAGAGTATCAATTTAAATTTTCTGATCCAAGTATTGAGTATGATAGAGCAGAAAAAACACTATTCCTGAATCAGAATATGATGTCCGAAAACATATCATTTCGGGCGTTACCGCTGATACTGGTCTCAATTATCGGACCCGATGCCCGACCGGCCTCGGAAGTAGAAGTTTTTATAAATGGGATTAATAAGGGAAAAAGTGATAGTGAAGGAAAATTAAGGATTGTTTCAGATTATAACATTAGCAATGTCGCCTTTGAAATTCGTGATGAACGCTACCAACCAATCAGGAAAGAACATAATATTGATAATTATCCTTATCAGATTGAAATCAGCTTGCCCTCTTTGGCCGGCTTTTTTTATGCCAGGAATGCAGTGACCGGTGAAGTGATTGAGAATTTCTCAATTCAAATAAACAATAGAACAAAGAATTCCATTCCTGCAGTACAACGTGTTGCCTGGGTCGTAGATAAAATCCCAATTAATCTGAGTTTTACTGCTACTTCAGCAAACATGGAACCATTGACAGGAACCTGCCAATTCAATTCTCGCATAGCCGATTCTAATTCAGTCAATCTTGAATTTTACCCTAGAAGGAGAGAAGTAAATATTAGATTTGAAGATCAATTTGAAGGAATATTACCAAGAGCTCAAATCAATAATGCAACCCTATTTGCTCAGATGACTACGGATTTTAAAAGTGGAAATGCAAGCGCTGGAGTCGTTACCCTAAATTTATTGCCTTATAAATATGTACTTAATTATACGGCTGTACTCGGCGGTAATGTTATCCAGGATATAGATACAATTGATGTTGCGCAAATATCCGAATCCGGATCGGTCAGTAAAATTATCACTATCCTTAATTTAGCACGCTGTACTTTCACAACAGATCCGGGAGTCAGAATCAGAGTGACATCAATCGGCGGCGCTCAAATTGGCGATGTTTCGACAGATATATGGGAAAAACAGTTGCAGCGTGGTCAAACTGTCAAAATTGAGTTGGAAAGAGATGGAAATCGGCAAAGTAAAGATAATGTGTTAATATCTGGAAATTCTGTTACCAGATACTTCCGGTGGACAGACGATCCTTTATATGAAATGCTCAGACGACAACTTGACAATCGCCACTTTTCTGCAGCAAATCAAATATTGCAACTTGAATATGACAATAATCCAGAAGCTATTGAAAATCGCAACTGGTATAGTGAAATTAGTTATGAACTTGGAAATGGACTGGGATCAATACCGGTTCCAGATTCAGCGAGAAGCTCGGCATTATGGCTTGCCAGGGCTGCGCTTGCAAGGGATACGAGAATCACCAGGTTAGCTGATATTCAAAGAATATATAGAGGAGCTTCCAACTATGGTTTGGGTCGAGAGGCCACAATGATATTTGAAAAACTGTACAGTATGATAACTCAGATAAGTCCAGCAAATCAAGGCCGTTATATTGACGGATTACTCGATGATTTAGTTACAGGATATATTAATAATCTGACTCGGCTCTCAGTTGCACCTGAAGTTGATCGATTACGCTATTTATATTGTCCTAAATCGCAGCAGATATCGATATCTGAGATTGAATACTGGGAGAGAGGATTGCAGAATCATTATCAGTTATATACCGGATCAGGTTCGTTTCACTCCAGAAGGGCGATATTTAACAGTAAGGTAAATACGCTTAGAATAGATAATCCAAGACCAACAACCGGGAGTTTACCATGTCGATAAAACATCTTTCTGGAATTGTCATTTTATTTATTATATTGATAGTATTACTGATTACAGTTCCTAATATATGTAGTAATTCTAACAATGATAATTTAGTTTTTGAATATTGGCAGAAAAATCGGCATCAAACATATATAAATTATGACAGTCTAATGACTGTATGGCCACAGTTTTATACCTCTTCCCATATCTGGTATGAGAACGACCCTGAGTTATTTCACTGGTATATGAATCGAAGATTGGATTTAGCATATTTATATTTGAATGCCGGAGAAATATACGAGCAGTTTAAAACACTTCTTAAAAACCGCTGCCCCGATTTCAATGATTTTAAAGAGGTAGATTATAGTAGTAATCAGGGTACACAATATTTTGTAGAATTATTGAACATTTTAAAACAGACATCCAATCCGGATTTGAAGAATAAACGAAATCGGCAACAACTACTAACTATGATTGAGATTGCTGCACTTTTGAATGATTCATTATTAGTACAGAATACTTTTAAAATCATTGATAAATACTATCAGGATGACTTTGATAAAGAAACATATTTCAATGATTTGTACGCCCCCGATGGTGCCTATATGCTTTATCAACTTTTTTCGGGGGCTCGTTGTATAGGCTATGAGAATTCGGAGTTTTGTCGGTTCTGGTTTAATGAATATGATTCATTTATAAAACAGATTTATAATTACAATATTTATCAGGATACTGATCATCATAAGTTGTACAAAATAATTGAAAACGATCCGATTAAAATAAGTTTGTATACATATATTATACCTGATTTGTGTTTACAGACTTTAAGTAATGCTCCCTGGAACACTATGCCAGTATTGGAACGGGATAAAATTTATAATTACACTTCGAGGATTATTCTTATGGCCAATACAGGCCATTACAGGTTGGACATTATCCTTTTATCCTTAGTATATAACTATGATCATCTGGGATATTTGGGGGTCATTTTAGGTGAAATGCGTAAAACGGAACAAGGGGGATTAAAACAACTTTCACCGTTAAATAACAGCCTTAGCGCATATATGCTGAGTAATTGTATTGAATCAAAGAACTGAGGTTATTATGAAAAAGAATTTAATTTTTTCGTCTGTTTTATTAATCTTTATTGTAATCATAAATGCACAAATTCGTTTTCCTGTTGAATCTCCGCCAATGCGCTGGAATGTCGTACAAGTCTATGATGATCCTTCAAGTCGTGCAAGTCTGGAATTGCAGTGGGCAAGTATTTATAGCTATGCCCAGGATTATAGAGTAATAGGGGATCTTGCCAGAGAAGAAGGAAACATTGACGAGACAGGAATGATAATAGAAATTGAATTAAAACATCCTGAACTTTTACGCTGGTCAGATTCAACAAGGATAACTATAGATGATTTTCGGGCTTCTTTTGAATTATTTGCTGGAAGTATTGATCGTAGAAGAATATTGAATTCATCGGTTTATAATGAGTTTGGTACGAAATATGACCATTGTGAGTATGATACTCCAAGAAATATTTTAAAAATATTCCTTAGGGAACCATTAAGAATATATCGAGGGGGACACGAATCCATTTTTGAACATATTTATATTATGCCACAAAAATTGATATCAGCTGCTAGAAACTTGCAGCAAATCGATGGGCAATTCATGCAAGACCCGATTAGTTCGGGACCATATCTTCTGTCAGAACGAGAACAGGGGGTTTTCTACCTGTTTTCGATGAATAAGTATTATAGTCTTTTTATAGACCATGACGAAACATATGTAACAGATATTCAAATGACAGTGGATGCATTAAAAGCAGCTTGGCCGATTTCATTGATTGGTGGATCTTATGAATTTTTACCGGAAGTTCATTTTTTAAATGTTGCATCCATTATTAGTGTACCAACTTTAAGCAATCGGATAGTGCCGCGCAATCATCTGTGTGCACTGGTATTCAATTTTAATTCAACCCGTCTATATGGTGATTTAATCAATCAGAAAAACTTTCGTAAAGCAATTGCACGATGTATAAACAAAGATCAATTAATAACATCCATTTTTAATTCCAATCAGTACGCTGCTGCCATTTCCGGCCCTTTTCCACCTTCATATCCAGCTTATAATGCCAATGTTTCAAGTCCTCAGTATAGTCTGGATGCTGCAAGGAATTTGCTTGCAGCAATTGGTTTGAGTCCGTCAGGAAGAGATCTTACAATACAATATAATGGTGCTGCGATAGAATTACGCATTTTACATATTGTAAACGAACCTATATCTCAAGCTTTCTTCAATAATTTTGAGGGAGATCTGGAACAAATTGGAATAGGATTGGATAATGCTGCGCTCAGCAGGCAATCATATGAGAATGCTCTTGAAGATGGTGATTTTGATATTGCATATCTGGATTTGACATTTTCTAATACTATTCCAATAGATGAGTTTTATTATGAAAATGGACATTATAACTATGGAGAATATTTGAACTATGCATTAAATGGACAAATATCCAGATTCCTCAATCAACAATTATCTTTAGATGATCGAGTGATAGCGGGGCAACAAGTACATACGCTTGTTAGTGAAGAATTGCCATGGATTGCTCTATGGTCTGTCATGCAAATTACCGCATGGAATCCGGCAAAAATTGACAACTATTATCTTGATGGGGCCGACCCTTTTAGGTACATTGAGTACTGGAGAAAAAGGTAATGAATAAAGGTGATATCCGAAAAATATCAGAGAAGATATTTTTGGAGAGCACAAGTCTTCTCTGGATATCTATACTTATCTTTTTTATACTGTTTTTGTTTGATTATTATTTTTCAGATAGTATCCAGTTTGGCGATAAGTTTATTACAGATTTGCTGTATTGGATAAAAATTACTTTTTCCGGAGAAGAGTTGCCGATTTTTTTTATTGATTATACTCCTATCTATATATTTAGTCATAATCTATTACAAACTATAAAGTTATTATTTTATGCAGGGACATTACTACTGGCGATGACTGCATTTTTTATTATTATACGATATGGAAAAAAGCAGGTGTGGATTAATAGTATTATATCAGGTTTGTCTTTCTTCTCCAATATACACCCAATATATTATTGTATATTAATTTATATAGCGGGCGTTACACGCGGACTGCATTGGTCGATGATATTTGTGCTGATGTTTTCCGGCGGATTATTTATAAACTTTTATCGACAAATTGAAAACGCTTACCTTTCAATTATTCAGTCTGATTATATGGTCGCCTTAAAAGTTTTCGGTGAAAAGCCCGTAAACTATCTTATCCGACCGATGGCAGCTTCGCTAATTGTTGAAGTCAAATCGATTATTCCGCTATTACTGACCTATACCTTATTTATTGAGTACTTTTTTAATATACAGGGCATTGGTCGGTTGTTGCAGCTGTCTTTTCAACATCAGGCAACTCAGGTGATATGTAATTTATCATTATTAGTGTTGCTGTTTGTTACAATACTGAACATGGCAATGGACTTATTATATTATTTAATTAATCCACTGGAAAGTGAATTATGAGTCACAAAAAAGAAAAATCCAGAACAGAAAAAGAGATCAGTACTAAATATGTCAAGTTGATTTTATTGCTTATACCACTTGTCTTTTTGATACTATATCCGATTCTATTTTCGCCTTATACCTATAAGCAGTCCATTGATATGCCCTACACTTTTAAATATATCCCGAATTCAAATTATTTACTATTGACCTATGAATTTGGGAGGGATTTATGGTACAATATCTCTATAGGTACTTTTAATACAATGATTGTATCACTATTCTCTGTAATGGTTTTTACTGTAGCGGGCGTTTTATTTGGACTTATTTTGGGATTTAGTTCAAAAAATGATTGGAGACGTAAGATTTTTGAATCTTTGTTTTTTAATCCTCTCCGTAATATTCAAATATGGGTAGTACTTTTCATTGTAGCGTTGTTTGTAAATAAATTGACTCAATCTAGTTTTACACATTCAATTATCATGTTTGTACTATTTGGTCTATTAAATTCACCTCAGTTAGCATTAGTACTTAGTGAAAAAATAATTAGGTTAAAAGATGATGAATTTGTTGACGCTGCCAAGGCATCAAACATCTCTTTATTTCGGTTAATTTTTATTCATATACTATACTACGAATCTTTTGGTCTGATTTTTTTACAAATTATTTCCCATTTTACAACAGCAATTATGTTTGAAATGACACTGACATTTTTTGGAATAGGTTTCCAGGGAGATTCAACATCTTTAGGATTGGTTTTAAAGTATATATTTGCGGGATCAAACAGAATATTTACAATATTTCCATTAATTTTCGCACTGATATTAATCATTCTATTAAATACGATTCATGAGATATGGAAAGGTAAAATGTATGAAGGATGATATTCTGTTTAATGTTCAGGATTTACAGATATGGTCAGACGAAGAACATAAGTTTTTATTAAAAAATATCAATTTTAGTATTGTTAAAAATAAAGTACTGGGTATGATTGGCGAATCAGGTAGTGGAAAGACTTTAATCGCCAAATCCATACTTGGGCTCAATGACGTTTATCCTGGCATTATCAATGGTAAGATAGAATATTTTATTAAAACAAATAATGACAGTAATAACATAAATAATAAAAATAATTCTAAACAATTGATATCTGTCACGGAAAATATTGAGCAGAAATACAAAGGTATTTTGAACCATTGTACAGTACAAGTTGCGGATCATAATAATAAGGATATAAAAATATTCAAAATAAATGCGGATAAATTGAAAGTCGATTTATCACAGTCTTTTGACGAAAATGCAGATAAGTTTTATGGTGAGTTGGTTTCCATGATTTTTCAGGATCCAAAAACATACATTTATCCCTATTTGTCAGTTAAGGAACTATTAGAACGAATTTATCAGCGCGCAGTTAAGGTTCACGAGGTTGATGTTTATAATATTACTATTCCTATTAATGGAAAAAAAGCCGAATCTGTTCAGTATTGTTGTGACTCATTTGTAACAGATTATGTTTTATTATCAGATTTAAATGAGCAGCATTTCAAACCTGGTCACTTTCCAATGTTGGATTTAGAACATCATATAGCAGTTCTTCTATATCAGGAGGGTGATAATTACAAAGTGCATATACACGGACATTATAAACATCTTGATAATGGGATATTAAGAATCAAATGCAGTGAAGGTTCAGTTTTACAATTAAAATTATTTATTGATCCCAATATACACGATGTTACTACGAAAACTATGAAAGAAACCGGTATATATAAAGTATTTATACCACTGAATAAATTAATAGAACAGGAAGTGGACCAAATTTTAAATAAGGTAAACTTAAATGATTCAGAAATTAAGGAAAATCGGGCGAATCGTATTAGCGGCGGTCAGGGACAGCGGTTGATGATCTCTCTTTGTCTTGCTTTAAAGAGTGATTTAATAATTGCTGATGAACCGACTACTGGCTTGGATGTTTCTGCGCAAGCTGCATTAATTCAGTTTCTTAATAACCAGGTAGCAAGAAATAAAACACTATTATTGATTTCTCACGATTTGTACCTGATGAATCATCTTGCTAATAATCTCGTTGTCGTATATCGTGGTGAAGTACTAGAATATCGGCCTTTTGATTGCCTCAATATAAGGGTTGCTAAAAACGAGGTAGTAATATGCCACCCATACACTAGGGCATTATTTGAAATTGCAAATAAAGAATTATTCAGTTCGTTAAATGATACGGAAGATGATTATATAAATGATGAATGTTATTCCGGATGCGTTTTTTATACAAAGTGTGAATCAAAAAGTAAATCTGATATCTGTAAAAATGAGTCGCCGCCATATATATGTGCTACCGATCGTCGAGTACTAAAACAAAATGAAATAAGTTCATGTAATCATTTCATTAGATGCTGGGGAATATTAGAGAATTATGCTGTATCAAATTAATGAATTAAATCTAAAATTTAAAAAGCGTAGTGATGATGAGAATAAGCAATCCTTTGAACTCAACATACCTAGTTTAAGTCTACCGGAGAATAAAATTATTGGAATTGTTGGGGAGAGTGGATGTGGCAAAACGACTTTTGGAAAATTACTTATTGGTCTGATCAACTCACACCAATACAAAAATTATGGAATCAGTTGCCTGAATGGCTCGATAATTCATAATAATATTAATATTCTAGATTTTGATAAAAAGTGTCTAAAAAAATACCGAAACAACGTACAGATGATTTTTCAGAGTCCACGTTCTGCTCTGAACCTTAATATGCCTTTGAAATATATTTTTAATGAAGCAATGCCGCCTAAATTGGATAAAGAATATCGAATGCAGAGACTTGGGAATCGTTTAGTCCAGGTTGGATTACTAGAGTTGTCCAATCAAAAAGAAAAAAACGAACAATATTTAAGGGAATATTTAAAAAAACGCCCGGTAAAAATGAGCGGTGGACAAAGACGGCGTGTTGGTATTGTCAAAGTTGTATTAAGGCGACCGGAAATAATGATAGCCGATGAGCCTGTTGCTAGTCTTGATGTTAGTGTACAAGGACAAATATTAAAATTGCTGAAAGAGATTCATGAAAATGAAATAGGTGCTAAAAGAAATCATACATTGATTATTATTACTCACAATATGCGAATTGTCAGAGAACTGGCAGATGTTATAATCGTGATGTACAATGGGAATGTGGTGGAATATGCCGACAATGTTGCTTGGATTGATAGCAATCTACGACACCATCCTTATACCGAACAATTAATCCACGCAGCAGACTATTTATATCATGGAGAAAAAAACAACCAGCTTAAAAAATATTATAGTTCACTAGAGGATTCCGGTAATCAGAATTATTTAAGCAGTAACGATTGTAAATATTTCAATCATTGTGCTTATTCAAATAAAGACATGGATTGTAAAAACAAGTTTGATATTTGTTCATTTTCATTTGACACAGGAGAAAATGTTGTCGCCTGTAATCGTCCATAGAATTCTGCGGAACATTACAAGAATATTTCTAATATATTTATTCCTGATCAATA
>JAFGOZ010000130.1 GCA_016926235.1 Bacteroidales bacterium
AAACGGATATAATATTCCCAGGAGTCAACCGACAACATTAACATTCCGGAACAATTCTCTTACATCTGTAAATTCAGCCGGATATATTCTACAGGCAGGAGATGAGACCCCCGGGCTGAACAACAATCATCTTGACGGCGAGGTAATTACAGGCAACAGATTCGTATGGAACGGAACCGATGAGGATAGCTGGACCCATTCCGTGTTTACTGGTTATAATATTAACGTCATTTTGAAATACAATTATTTGGACAAAACTCCTAACGGTATTCAGCGAAAATCCAACGGGATGACGGATGCCACAGGCGTCATTGCCTACAATATCATTAAAAATCCGAGGGTCGGCGTAGTGGCAAAGGGGATTAATGGGATAAGAATATTCAACAATACTTTTTACAGTGATAAAACACCAGCGCAAACATACCGTGCATTAATAGATATTCATACGAACACAGATGGGGGCTTGGATGCACCTTCAACAGGAACAAAAATTTTTAACAATATTTTTTATACCAGGAATAGAATCCTGAATATCTGGGTATATGAAGATGTTTGTCTTGAAGGATTTGGTAGTGATTATAATGTTTTCTGGTGTGAGTCTGGAGATCCGGTTTTCAAAGTTGGGGATAAATACAAATCGTTCAGCCAATGGCAGGCAATGGGTTATGATCAGCATTCCGTGGTAATAAATCCCAACTTCAATAATTTCACAGATTTTGTACCAGCGGAGCGGCTTAACTATGGTACAAATCTTGGGGAGAGTCTCATTCAAGGATTGGCTATTGATGCGGCCTGGAGCAATGTAAGCCCGCATACGGCTATTCAGAATGGTATATGGCAGGTTGGGGCGAGGATCTACGAAGAAGAAGTCATCATAGAAGAGCCTTTGGATTCCGTGACCTTAATCTATCCAAACCCTGCTCAAGGGATTTTCTATGTTCTGAATAATGATCCGGAAAGGATCTATACGAACATGAAGATTTACAGTTCCGGAGGAATGCTAGTCTGGCAGCAGGCCCTTATCCGTGAGCTGAATCAAGTATATCTTCCTGGAGGTTTTGCTTCAGGACTATATACTATCGTTCTGGAAGGCGGCAATCTTGACAATTATCTTAAAAAACTAATTATTGTTGATTAATCAAAGGATTAACCCTTTATAAATTTTTGCGTAAGCAGGATCTGATTTGCTGCTATCATAAGGACATAGATGCCGCTGTTCAGATGAGAGAGGTCAAAGTGCCGCGTGCTTTCATCTCTTGAAAGCTGTTCCCGATACACTGTTTTGCCTATCAGATCTACAATGGTGACTGTAAAGATGTCGGCATCCAGCAAGGTGGTAAAGTCGATGGAAAATCGCCCGTCATTAGGGTTAGGATAGAGATTGAAGTAATCCCTGGCTTCAATATAGGATGTCACTGTAAGATCAAGGGAAGATGAAGTGGAAGAGGCCTTCATATTGTCAGTGGCAACAGCCTTGAGCTCATAGGAGCCGGCCGGCAAGTCCTTAAGGGTAAATGAAAAAGGAGCTCCTGTTTTCTCGTAAAGCTTTATAGCGCCGTTGAAAAGTTCCACTTTTGTTATTGAACCATCCGGGTCTGAAGCATTTACATCAATAGTAATATTAGCCGGAGAAGCGAATGAACTGCCTTTTGTAGGTGACGCAATACTGACTATTGGCAATTTATTTACAGGGGTGACAGGTTTAACAACAGTAATAGAAACGGCAGCCGAAACAGTTTTTGAGCTAGCATTATCTATTGCTACCGCCGTTAGAGAGTAGGTCCCTTCGGGGACCTCTTTCCAGGTGATAGTATATGGAACTGTTATTTTTTCTCCAATTTTGATATTGCCCTGAAAGAACTCTACTTTTATGATTGACCCATCGGCATCAGAAGCAGAAGCATTGACGGTAATTGAGGCAGGTGAAGTGAAGGAAGCACTATTCGAAGGAGAAGAAATACTGACAACAGGTGGTTGGTTGGCAACGACGGGAGCGGGTGCTACTGTTTCAAAGGCGCCAATATCCGGCGCTTGCCCATTGAATGGCAATCCAACATTCATTCCGGCATCAATTAAGTCTGACCCGGTTGCAAGATGCATGAAATCAATATCTGGCAAATCTCCATTTGCTTTTCTGGGCGTAGACAACTGCGATCCGTCAAGACTGACATAGTCATCATCATTTACTGAAAAAGAGGAATTTGCTGTATTATTTATCAAAAAATTATTATTTGATACAACTGATGACGAAGTCAGACAGCAATATTCAGCATTACGATAAGAAATGTTGTTTTTAATGATATGTGGTTTATCATAGCTTCCTAACCAAAAGCCATGAGCCCCATTAAAGCAGGATGTATTATTATATATAGCAATCATCGAATTAGCGCCATTCTGATGAAAACCCCATGATCTGTTATTATAAGCGAGGCAACTGGATATTGTTCTTCTTATTGAATTACCACTTTCCAGATCTGATTTTCCCAGTTTGAATCCGACACCATTACCGGCAGGCTCAGAGGTATCAGCTAAATAACCATTATTCCATGACCAGCAACTGTCAATGATTACAGAGCCATCATTTTCCCAGAGGTCAATTCCATCATCAGTGTTCCACCAAAAACGACAACCTTTGACTATGTTGGTCAATCCTGATGGAATATAACAAATTTCTAAGCCATCAGCATTTTCGTATGGATTAGCTGTTAATGGATCTGAGTTATGATGGAAATCACAATTTAGTATCAGGTTATTGTCACATGCTTTAGCCATTATCATCCCATGACCATTGTGATGAGAATTTATAAGTTCAAAAACATTATGGTTTGAATATTGAACCTTAAGTCCGGCGTTAATTTCCGTATTATATTGATTAAAACCAGTTATTTCGATATTTTTCCAATGAAAATAATCACCGGAAAAATAGATGCCATTATTTTGCTGATAGGAGAAATTAGTTGATTTTGTGATGATTGGGATTTCCCCAGGGTATGCCCAAATATTAATTATTTGTGAACTTGTCCCGCTCTTACTTGTAAGAAACTGAGTGGAATTGTAAAAATAGGTCCCCCCTCTGAGAAAAACAGTATCTCCCGCAGATATTAAAGTCCATGCTTTATTCAATGTAAACAATGGGCTATTAATTGTGCCAGAATTCGAATCATTCCCTGTGGATGATAAATAGTAAGTCTTGGCATAAGATGAAATACTTAAGAAGCTAAGCAATAAGAGCAAGGCTTTCTTCATAGATGTATAATTTTGACGAATGCGAAAATATTTTGACAAACATATCAAATTTTACGATGAATGTCCAGTTTTGTTGCACTAAGAGAAAAAAAATATCGTTATGAAATATCAAGATTAACGGAAAGAGATGGAACAAGAGTAACAACAGTCTGTTTGACTAATTAATACCTTTTTTTACCAGCAAAAGAGTTGTGTTTAATCGGAAATTGAATTATTTGACGAAAAAGATTTTATGAATTTCAAACAATTAGTGCCCGTGTCTTATCTTAAGGATTATTTTACTAAGGGTCATGAGAGGAGCATTCGGGCTAAAAAAAATATTGCAGCTACAATAGTAATTAAGGGTTTCAGCATTGTTATAAGCCTTGTCTTTGTTCCATTGGTACTTAATTATGTTAATTCTTCACAATATGGTATCTGGTTAACGTTAAGTTCGATCGTCGGATGGTTTAGTTTTTTTGATATCGGATTAACTCAAGGTCTGCGCAATAAATTCGCCGAGGCAATTGCACGTGGGGATCACAATGCAGCTCAGGTATTTGTAAGCACAACTTACGCAATCTTGGGGATTGTATTTTTTTGTGTTTGGCTGATCTTTCTCCTCGTTAACAATTTTCTGGACTGGAGTAATATTCTGAAAGTTTCAAAAGAAATGCAATCAGAGGTAACTATTTTAGCTCTGATGGTTTTTACGTACTTCTGTCTTGCCTTTGTCTTGAGAATAATTACAACAATCTTTTTGGCAGATCAGAAACCCGCAAAATCATCATTAATCGATCTACTCGGTCAATTATGCTCATTAATATTTATTTCAATACTTGTTAAAACGACTGAGGGCTCATTGATCAGACTAGGGATCGCCTTATGTGCCTCTCCGATTATAGTCTTGATGGCAGCCAATCTCATCTCATTCAAAGGATCATATAAGATTTATAAACCAACTTTTTCTCAAATCAATTTTGTACATGCACGAAGCCTTATAAATCTGGGAGTTAAATTCTTCGTTATTCAGATAGCCAGCATAATTCAGTTTCATACCGCAAACATTATCATTGCCCGTAATTTTGGCACTGGTGAGGTGACAGCATACAATATTGTCTTCAAATACTTTGGGATGTTAAATATGATAAATACCATATTTATTGCTCCATTCTGGTCTGCTTCCACTGAGGCTTATCTTAAAAATGACATTAAATGGATAAAAAATAGCATAAAAAAGTATAATTTATTAAACATATTATTAATTGGGGTTGGGTTACTTATGTTGATTTTCTCAGGTGCGGTGTATCGGCTATGGCTTGGAGAAGGGAAAGTGGTTATCCCATTTTCGCTTTCTCTTTGGGGTTTTATCTACTTCAATGTTATTCTGTACGGAACAAAATATGTCAGTTTTCTTAACGGCATTAATGCCTTACGCATTCAATTTACTGCAAGTATTATTAGTCCATTCCTATACTTAGTGATTGCATTAACCCTGATCAACTATTCGGATATGGGTGTTCATGCCCTTTATATAGCTTCAGTCGTAGCAAACTTTAATGCTATAATTTTGGCACCATTACAATATTACTTAATCATAAATAAGAATAAAAAGGGGATTTGGGCGGCTTAATAAAATCATCACACATTTCGTTTAATTGGCTTGTGACACGAAGGAGGAAGAAAATTAATCGTCAATTAAAAGCGTAGGATGTAAAAGAAATCGATTTGTATGTATAAGTTTGTTTACTATATCTTAAATATCTTTCTTGGATTAAGTGTAGTCCAATTATTAGCGGTTGATACTACAACAGTAAAGTTGGTAGGCCTGGTTTTACTCATTATTCATTCTTTTATTCTATTTCATATTCTTCATAATGAATTCCTCTTTATAATATATTCCCTCTCTATATGTATTTTGGGTACTGGAGATTACCTTGGAGGGATTACCCTAGCGCCTCTAATTGTTATTGTTAGTTACTTGCTCTTTCATGGTCGACTATACATAAAAGACAAGTTTATAGGCATTAGTCTGTTAATTCTATTCATCACTAATTTACTGGGGTATATGGTAAAGAATCCCTCTGATTTGATGGATATAATACAGTCCTCGATAATTTTTCTGGGATTTATTCTGACTTTCATTTTTATACAAAATTTCAAATTCACGAAAGATCAGATTAAATATTTATTTCAAGTCTTAACCTTTATCTCAGTATTATTGTTTGTTGTTGCTCTTAACCAGAAGTTTGTCTTTATAGATAGCTCAGTATTTTTATTGGGAGCAAATCCCGGTTATTCTTCAGTTAGTAGTGTAAAGTATGCGTTTGAAGGACGCTTCCCGTCTCTGTTTGGCGATTATGAGCTATTTTCTGAGTTCGCTCTCTTAATGTTCATACTTGCTTTTTCTTTTTTCATGGATAAAAAATCCACAGTGTATTATAATATGAGTAATACGCCTCTATTTCTGATGATTTTTAGCTTTTTAAATATTTTGATAACAGGTACGAGGTCAGGATTTATTTTGGTCTTTGCTTTCATAATCATTTTCTTTATCTTCCGGACAGCTACATTGTTTTCTAGTAAGGCCCTGCTACTAATCTCATTTTTGGTCATAATGATACCTCTTATTATAAATTTTGGTGAGGTTTTGGGATTTGATGTAATGACTAATCGTTTGAGTGAGATTGACCTGAGAAGATTAAGCCTTAATAGCCTGATTACAGGGGAAGAGATAAATAGGGGGTACGTATATGCAGAAGGATACAAAAGAATTGGCGAAGAGAACTGGATTCTTGGATATGGTTATGGTGTTTCACAATCCAACAGAATGGCCTGGCTGGGGAAGCTTGGTCCATTAGGAAGTAATATTAAGGATTTTCATAGTTTGTATTTATGTATTCCCATGATCTACGGCTGGATTGGAGGTGCTACTTATCTGGCATTAATTATATATTCTATTTTGGTTCTTTTCAAATCTAGTTTAACAGCAGATAATAACTCACAAAAAGGAATTTTGATTGGTTTTGCCTTTTTGTTTACATTTTTTCTCATTAATGAGATAAAAATCAATTCATTAAGATCTTATAACTATCATTTCCTGATCTGGATTTTACTAGCGATTTCAATTTCGTTGAGCAATTATGAACCTGGAATAACTAATGTTAAACATAAAACAAATTGAAATTATTTCTACCACCAGAGCATGAAAATTATCAAAAACATTTGATACTCTAAATTGTAATGATTTCTGCATGTTTGTTATGAGAATTTTGTGGTTTACTAATACTCCCTCAATGAGTGTGCCTCATTTTGATCAGAAGGGAATAGGAGGTGGCTGGATTGAGTCCCTTGAGAAAGAATTGACAAAAGACCAGAATATTAAATTAGGAATTTCGTATAATGTTTACGGCGTCGAAGATGGATCATTCAAAACTAATAATACTACATATTACCCCGTTATAAAAGCCAGGCCGAAGAACAAAATTATGAGAATTGTTGAAGGCTGGAATCACAAGTCTCAACTAAGGAGTGATATGAAGCCATATTTGGACGTGATTGATGATTTTAAGCCTGATGTAATACATATTTTTGGAACGGAAAGTGAATTTGGTCTCCTTTCAAGCTTTACAGGAATACCATGTCTGATATACATTCAGGGAATCTTAACCATAGTAACCCGGAAATGGTTTAGTGGGTTATCCCCATTCGAGGTATTTAAACATTCTCACAAATTGAGTATATTAAAAGGGAGGGGATTATATCATGATTATTATAAAACGCTAAAAGCAGCCAGACGTGAGGAGATTATTTATAAAAGCAATAAAATTTTCATAGGTCGCACCGACTGGGATAGGAGGATCTCATCAGTTTTATCTCCAGGGTCTCAATACTTTCACTGCGATGAGATTATGCGTTCCGTATTCTATCAAAACGAATGGATTAGTAAATCACGAAGGGAGACTTTTACCATTATTTCAACAACAAGAAAAGCTATTTACAAGGGCTTGGAAACAATACTTGAAAGCGCATTGTATGTTAAGCGATTTTTCCCGAAATATAAATTCAAATGGAGAGTGGCTGGAGTCAGAAATACAGACGAGGTGTCACTATTGATTGAAAGGAAACTTAAAGTCAGATTTGGAGACGTGGGGATAAGTTTATTGGGGCCATTGAGTGAGGAAGAGCTGGTTACAGAGATGCTTCAGGCTGATCTATTTGTTCATCCTTCTCATACTGATAACAGCCCTAATAGTATTTGTGAGGCAATGTTGCTAGGCATGCCCATCATTGCCACATATGCCGGTGGGATCCCAAGTATCATCCTTGATAAGGAAGAAGGTTTGCTAATTCAGGACGGTGATTCTATTGCACTTACAGGGGCAGTTCTCGAACTATATCACAATCCGGAATCCAGTATCCTTCTCGGCGAGAATGCACGAAAGAAAGCATTGATGAGAAACCATCCTGCCAAAGTGATTAAAGTGCTCTTGGGAATTTATAATGTGGTTCTGAACAAGTGAACTTAAAAGGGAATTAGACTGGATATTCGCCGTAGAGGATTAACGAATGCTTTATAAATCATCCAGACTTGTTGTCACTCCTTTATGATAAAATTACTCAATGATAAACATATCATGGCAAAGTATATTTTAATAAAACACATAATTTATATGAGATTCTCATAAACTTTTATTGGTAAATTTTGGATGCTGCTAGTTGAGAAAAACTTTCACCAGCTTCCGTAAAAATACAATATTCTTATGGTACTCCGTTTTTAGTTTATGCAGAATTTTAAGCCAAAGGAGAAAAATCTATCCATTGAGACACTAAGAGGCATCGCTATAATTATGATGGTTGCCGGGCATGTAATAGGTGCCAGCAAGGAAACTGGTTTGCGAGTTCAGGATGATTCAGGATGGAGATATTTTTATGATTCGTTCGAATATTTAAGGATGCCCCTGTTCACTGTTATATCAGGATTTATATATTCTTTTAGACCCGTTGAGCCTGGCAGATTATTTCCCTTTTTAAAAGGGAAAGCCAGAAGAATTCTATTTCCACTGATTGCAGTTGGCACCCTACATTTTTTAATCCAGCAACTTATTCCTGGTACGAATTCCAAACACGAAATCGAAGATATTTGGAAAATATATTTATTCCCATATGAACATTTCTGGTTTCTTCAGGCAATTTTCTTAATTTTTGTTTTTATCGCTATGATAGATCACTTTAAATTAATTTCTACAACAAAGAAATGGTTTATGGTACTCCTTTTAACTGTGCTTGTGCGTAGTTTTATGCCATATTTTCAGGGTATTTTTTTTTGCTATAAAGGCTTTTTAAATCTTCTTCCTTTTTTTGTGCTGGGATGTGGCATTGAGAGATATCAAGATCTATTTAGAAGTAAGACTGTCATACGTGTACTTCTAATCCTATTTATCATAGCAGTTTCTCTTCAACAATTTTGTTTACTGAAAGGCATGAGCATTAACGGTCTGGGATATACTACAATAAGCTTGTTGGCTGCCGGCCCGGGGATTACTCTTTTATTTTATATAAGAAAGGATGTACCAGTTTTATCTAAACTGGGCTATTTTGCATATGGAATATATCTTTTTCATGTATTTGGCACAGCTGGATCGAGGATACTTATAATGAATTTGAATGGTGCAGATATCACTTTATTATTTTTTAGTGGTCTATTAGCGGGTTTGGGATTACCGATTATTATTGAATTGGTAATAGAAAAATCACCACTGCTTCGAATGATTTTTCTCGGGTTGAGGAAACAAGCTGATAAACAATTAGTGGCAAAATTAACCCAAGAATCGCAATCAGATGAAAATATGCAGCTCGACAGTATAAATGTGCAATTAGTCAATAATAGTACTATAAACAGGCCATAAGAACCTCAAGGAGCAAGCCCGGTTCAGATGAAGGGTAAAAATTGAACCTGTTATCGGGCATATCAAGAATGCCATTTATTTTGTTCTGGGTTTACTAACCGGTAATTTGCCACCAAAATATGTAGATTTTCTTGTTTATTGAAAAACAAGGCTTCCTAAGGGTCGACTAAAAAAAGAGTGCATTTATGGATGCGAAAGAGATTAAAAAGATTTTGATCATCACATCTGAGGCGTTTCCATATGGAATGGCAGGGACCAACAGAATTATAAGTCTGAGTAAGGGATTTTTGGCAAATGGCATTGATGTCAAAGTTATAAGCATGTTTAAATACGGTAAGCCTGATAATCAGATAAGTTATATATATGAAGGCACTTACGAAGGAATTCCATATAAAAATCTTCTAATACCATCAGGAAAAATCTCTGGCCGGATAATCAGGGTTATTAAGAGAAAGATTAAATCAATATTGGTTTTTAATTTCTTTTTGCTCAATCTGAGACATGGCACTTTCGTTCTCTATTACGCACCTGAAATGTTGCCAGCAGTGATGATTAGGATCCTGACAAAATTGAGGAGGTCTATTTTCATAAAGGAAGAGACCGAACATCCATCAATTAGGATAAAATCTAGGGGCAAACTTTACAAATACATATACCTGAAATACTATTATGGATTTTTTGATGGTTTATTTGTCATTACCGATATGTTACATAAATATTTCAGAGATGAGCTCAATTTCAGAAAAAACATAATGCTGGTACCAATGATAGTTGATACTGACAAGTTCCAGCCGGGGGAAAGCCTCAATAATAAAACCATTGTCTTTTCCGGTGAATATGATGTTCAGAAAGAGGGTTTAGATATGCTTTTCGGGGCTTTTGCCAAGGTATTAGCAAGATATCCTGATTATAAATTAAATCTCTATGGTCAGTCTAAGGATCAATACCATGATGATCAAATTAAGAGGTTGATTTTGGCCAAAAAATTTAAGAATAATTTAACATTGCACGGGTACAAAACAAGAGATGAATTGGTTAGCATCTTAAAGGACGCTGGGATCTTTGTTTTTACAAGACCTCCAAGCTTACAGGCAACATATGGCTTCTCAACCAAACTGGGGGAATATCTTGCAACTGGTAAACCAGTGATTGTTACAAGAGTGGGTGAAGTGGAGAGGTATCTAACAGATCGAGAGAATGCGTTCTTATGTGATCCAAATGAAACATCCGTAGCAGAAAAGATTTTCGAGATCATTGGAGATTACACTTATGCTATGAAGGTGGGTTCCCGCGGCAGGATGTGTGTCCTGAAGCATTTTAATAATAAGTTGGAAGCAAGGAAAATAATTGATACCATCCAACTTAATTACAATTAGCTGCATGTGTGCAAAAAATCTCACCGTTGTCCCAGGAATGGGTATGATGTAAGATTTAAATCAGATATTTCATATATCATGACAGTGTTGTAGAAGTAGTATTATGAATACATCCAATAATAAACTCCCCATTGACCTTTTTATCAGGATGTCGGTTATAAAGGATTTAGGCTATAAGCTGAGTGATAAATCTGTTATTCTGGATTTCGGGTGCGGTAGCGGTAAGAAGGTCCGAGTACTTCGCGATCTCGGATACCGAGCATATGGTTGTGGGACTAGATTTAACATCGAAAATGATGTTGATACTGAATCAATGATGCATGACGGACTAATCCGTGAGATCAATCTAAAGAGATACGTTTTGCCTTTTGAGGATAACACATTTGATTTCATTTTCAGTGAATCCGTATTCGAACATGTTAATAATTATTCAGAATCAATCTCTGAACTGGCAAGGGTTCTAAAACCAGATGGAGTTTGCCTGCACACTTTCGTTTCCAAGTTTAAACCAGTCGAAGTTCATGTTAAGATTCCGTTCGCTTCATTCATTCAATCCTACTGGTGGCTCTATTTTTGGGTTTCCCTGGGTTGCAGGAACGAGTGGACCGATTGTCAATCAGTAAAGGACAGAACAAAAAGGTATCTTAATTATCTCAAGGAAGAAACGAATTATCTCGGTAGGAGAGATTTATTGAACCATCTTAAATCGGGATTTGAGAGTGTTGCTTTCTGCGAGAGACTGTACTTGAAATATTCACCTGGACGCAGAAGGTATCTTTATTCCTTCGCAAAAATATTCCCTTTTGTTCCTCGTATTTTCAGCACTTTCAATCAAAGGGTAATTGCCACCAGAATTCCGATTAAAGCCACAAATAAAGTGAAGATTTAAGTCAATCTCGAGATGTGTAAAAAAAGCTAACAGAATAGAATTTACAAATTCAGAAGTCTAATTAATGGAGTTTATACTGACAATAGACACAGAAGGAGATAACCAGTGGAGTCACGGACGAAGTCTTTCATGCGAGAATATAAGATACGTACCACGCTTTCAACGCATGTGCGATAGTTATTCCATAAAGCCGACTTATCTGGTCACATCAGAAATATGTGAAGATAGATTTGCCCAAGAAATCTTTTGTGAATACTCAAAACATGACAGGGCTGAGATAGGGGCTCATCTTCATGCGTGGACTACACCACCTTTTCTGGACCGAGACGGTTACCGAATAAATGACAAGTGCCATGCTTTTGCCCATGAGTTGCCGGAGCTATTGCTAAACGAAAAAATCACGGTATTGACACAGCAAATTGAGAATGCTTTTGGAAAAAGGCCTCAATCATTCCGGTCTGGCCGATACGGATTTGATATAAATGTTGCGAGAATTCTAGCTGATCATTCATATCTGGTTGATTCCTCTGTTACACCTTTCGTCAATTGGTCATCAAATAAGGGGTTGCCAGGAGGTCCTGGGGGGCCTGATTTTATTGAGAGCAATCCCCTGCCATATAGATATACATTTGGAGGTAAATTCCTCATGGAAATCCCTTTAACTATTCTGCCAACTGTATTTCCGTTCAATAGAAGTGATAAAATTGCCCGGTTCTATTTTAGACATCTTAAAAACAATAGGATATTAAAGGTTGTCAATAGAAAGATTATCGGTCATCAGCCACTTTGGTTAAGGCCAAATTCTTGGATGAATGTTGAATTGTTCCATGATTTATTTCGTGAAGCGGAGAAAATACAGCTTCCGTATCTTGTAATGATGCTTCACTCAAGTGAGCTGATGCCCGGCTGTTCAATATACTGGAAAGATGATTCCGCTGTTGAAGAATTATATAAACTTCTTGAGGGCTTCTTTGCCATAATGCAGGATAATATGATCAAGTCTGTTACATTGACAGAAGCAGCTCAGAAATTAAAAAAATGAAGATATGTTTTTGGGGTGATATTGAAGGAGCTCTAGAAGGGAAAACACACGGTGGAGGACAAATGCAAATTGCTCTGTTGGCAAAAGCACTGTCAAAATCCGGCCATGACGTTGTCATATTGGATTACGATATAAGGAAAGAGTTTATTACTGATGATGGTATTAGGGTTAAACCAATAACTGGCTGGAATAAAGGTATCAGGATGATCCGGACGTTTACGCACAAACTTCCGGGTTTGTATTCTAGTTTAAAAAGGGAAAAAGCAGATATTTATTATTGTCGCATCCGCAATTACAGACATATTCTGTCCTATATGGCCGCGCGCAAACTGAAGACGAAGTTTGTTCTCGGCCTGGCATCGGATCTTGATATCTTGAGCTTCAGGTCCAGGTGGAAATATCTTTACACGAAAAATTCAAGGAAACTGTGGGCCATTTTTGACGCTATTGTTACGGAGCCAGTTTATCCTTACCTGATCAGAAAAGCTGATTGTGTGATCGTTCAGCACCTTGGGCAGAAAGAGATATTAGAACGGAAGAATATCAGATCAGTTATTTTTCCAAATCTGATTGAAATAAGTGAAGTGCCTCTTGCTACAGCTCAGGTGAAAAGGGATTTTACTTACGTGGGAAGGCTTGATAAACGCAAGGGTTTTCTGGAGTTTTATGATCTTGTTAGAAGTGCACAAGAACATACATTTAAGGTTATAGGACCACCGCGTCATGAGGCCGGTCAATTGTACTATGAAAAATTCAAAATGCTGCCTAACGTCACAATGCTCGGGGAACTAAATCATCGTGATACACTTAAGCAGATTGCAAATTCAATAGCACTGATAAGTACCTCACCAATGGAAGGGTTTCCAAACATATTCCTTGAAGCCTGGGCATGCGGAGTCCCTGTTCTTTCTCTATACGTTGATCCAGGAGGTGTTATCGAAACTGAAAAATTGGGAGTTGTAGCGCATGGAGATATGAATATAATGCTCCAGGCTATGAAGTCTATAAATAATGAAGTTGGATTTGAGAAGCGCGCAAAATCATATATCAATAAAAACCACGTTTCTAATGAAGAAAAGATCAGGGAGATAAGCATTTTGTTCGACGAAATTGCACATTCATAAGATGAAGAACCCTAATCATTTTAAGAGACGCAAGCATTTGATGACGATTAAAAACCGGCGATTGATCATATGAGTAAGAACTCACCCAAAATTACGGATAAGTTGTTTTTTCAGAGGTATATACTCGGCATAAGTCGCAGTAATATCCACGATATAATCAAAACTAAAGAATTCAATCCTCAGATTAAATGGCTCCCGACCCGTACTTATAAAAGATTTCGAGCTGATCCCTTTTTCGTTCAATCAAAAAATGGGGACATTAAAATTCTTTACGAGGAATTCTTTTTAAAAGATGATTATGCCGCGATTTCGCTGCTTACACTTAACAAAAATCTGGAGGAGACCTACTCTAAAATCCTCCTGGATACTAGGAGTCATCTATCATTCCCTTTTGTGTTTACAGAACGAGATAAGATCTATGTTTTCCCCGAGTCAAGTAAGAGCGGCAAATTGTCATGTTATGAATATAACCCTGATCTGGAGACTCTTTCCTTTGTGAAGCATATCATTGAACTGCCTCTGGTTGATTCGGCTATTCTGCTGCACAGGGATAAATACTGGATTTTCGGATCAGTCGCAAAAGCGGACAAAAGCTACGAGTTATTAGTTTTCTTTTCAGACAATCTGTTGGGGCCATATCAACCACATCCAACCAACCCTATTAAGAGCGGATTAGACGGTATCAGGGCTGCAGGTAATTTTATAGTTGTTGATAACTGCATTTACAGGCCTACCCAAAACTGTGAAAATGAATATGGGGAATCAATAACAATAAATAAGGTCACCAACCTCAATGAAAATTATATCGACGAAGAACCCTATATGCAAGTATCAATTAACAAGAGTAACAGACTCAATCATAATATACGTACAATACATACTATCAATATCTTGGGTGATTATTTAACAGTTGATGGGAAATGTTATTCCTTCGCACCACTATATAAATTATTGAAATTCTTTAGAGGCTATTAAAACTAGCCAACTTTAATAAGTCAGGTGCATAATGACAAAATTACATTTTTAACAGGAGATGAGGATCCTTTTTTTTATAGAAGCATTTGGTTTTGGGGGCAAGGAACGAAGGTTAATGGAGTTGATCCACTATCTTAAGCAGGATACAGACTACGAACTGGCAATGGTACTTACAGAAAGCAGGGTGCACTTTGAAATGATCCATGAGCTGAAAGTCCCAGTTAAAATCATAAGAAGAAAGGGACTAAAGAGAGATCCACGTGTATTTCGCGAGTTTAGCAAATTCTGTCATGATTTTAAGCCAGATGTTATACATACATGGGGTTTCATGACAACTTTTTATGCCATTCCGGCAAAACTCAGGCTGAAGATACCACTAATATCCAGCATGATAACGGTTGCCAGGCGTGAATTTTCTGTCCTATCTTTAAATAACTTGTTTTTTAAAATAAGTTGTAGGTTTTCTGATGCCATAATATCTAACTCAAAGGCAGGCCTACATGCTTTTAACGTAAGCAGCAATAAGGCAAAAGTGATCTATAATGGAGTCAGGCTCGAAAGATTTCAACAGGTATTCAATTCGAAAGAAATACGAGATTCCCTGGGCATCAAGACTACTTTTATTGTGGTTATGGTTGCTACTTTTTCAAGGTTTAAAGACTATGATCTGTTTCTCAATGTAGCTAGAGAGATTTACAAATCAAGAAAAGATATTACTTTTCTTGGAGTTGGAGGCGGACCCGATCTGATCAGAATTAAAAATAGGATAGACAATGAGAATATAGAGAATGTAGTTCTGACAGGAAGACGAAGTGATATTGAACAAATCATCGCTGCATCTGATATAGGCTTACTTTGCACTTTTTCCGAGGGCATATCTAATTCGATAATAGAATATATGGCGCTTGGAAAACCTGTGATTGTAACTGACCTTAATGGAGGGAGTAAAGAACTGGTAATTAATGGAGAAACAGGTTTCTGTACCGAAAGGGATAATTTTAAGGTTGTTGATCTGATTAACAAATTAATTGAAGACCATGATTTAAGAAATTTAATGGGGAATAGAGGAAAAGAAAGGATTATGAGGGGGTTTTCAATAAAAAGAATGGGAGAGGAATTTGTGGATTTGTACCACAATTTTGATTAATTCGGAATAATATTAACCTCAACTATTTTAGCAAGTTGAACCATTGATTGTTTCTTACATTTATAATGGTATTTAACTCTTTCATTTATATATTATTTCTTGCAGTCACAGCTGCTTTTTATTACATCTTGCCTGGCAAGGTAAGATGGCTATGGTTACTTATTGCCAGTATAGGCTATTATCTATCATTTATACCAATATTTTTGGTCCTTTTATGTGCAATTATTCTTGTTAACTATTTTCTGGCCAGGTGGCTGCCAAAGATACCGGAGGGAAAAGACGGCTTTGTTACGGTATTTTTTATTCTTATCAATATTCTTTTACTGGTTTTCTTTAAATACTTCAACATTATTTTTCCCGATAATTATTTGCATCTGTACAATGTAGATTTCTTTTTTCCGGTAGATCCTATTAATAAAATGATCCTTCCTCTGGGGTTATCATATGTCACCTTCACGGTGTTAAGCTATGCCATTGAGGTTAAAAGAAAAAATATCCAACCTGAAAAGCATTTTGGATATTTCTCACTCTATATATTATTCTTCCCTAAAATTGCCCAGGGACCTATTGAAAGACCTCAGCAACTCATCCCCCAGTTTCACCTAATTCATCCTTTCAATTACAATATGGTTGTTGCCGGACTGAAATTAATACTCTTGGGATATTTTAAGAAACTGGTTGTTGCTGACAGATTGGCTATTTATGTAAATGCAATTTATAATAACAGCACAGAACATAATGGAACTACACTTATAGTAGCTACCATTTTCTTTGCATTCCAGATATATGCAGATTTTTCGGGTTACACTGATATCGCTTTGGGCTCCGCCAAAATATTTGGTTTCAATCTGACCGAAAACTTTAAGAGACCCTATTTGGCAACTTCTATAAAAGATTTCTGGGATCGTTGGCATATAACATTTTCTACATGGCTTCGTGACTATATCTTTCTGCCAGTAGCATATTCGCTTACAAATAGAATGAAGAAAAAAACCTATCTAACCATTTCTGCAGATAAATGGATTTACGTTATTGCTATTACGGTCACCTTTGCTATTTGTGGTTTATGGCATGGCGTGGGTTGGACCTATTTACTCTGGGGTATCATATTTGGATTATATCTCACTTATTCAAATTGGACCAAGAGCCTCCACAAAGCAATCAGAAAAAGATTACAGATCAGAAAAACATCAAAACTCTATGTGTTTTATAAAGTCATAACAACTTTCACCCTGGTATTATTTGCTTGGGTATTTTTCAGAGCCGAATCATTAAATGAGGCATTTTTAATAATCAAAAGAATATTCACAACATCTGGTCCTGTTTTCTATGAAATTCCATCAAATTTAATTTTTGCTTTATTTGGAATTTTAGCATTGGTTGCCCTAGATCTTAAGCATGAATATTTCAGTGACCGATGGCCTATTTTTTATAATAAGTATCCAGTTGTTCGGATTACAGGAATCATTATTGTTGTTATTACTATACTTCTTATTGGTGTTCTGGACGGAGGGCAATTCATTTATTTCCAGTTTTAATGTGGCTTTCAATAAAGATATTATTCCAGGATAATCGAATAATCCGTTTCCTCTTGAAACTGCTTTTAATAACTTCTTTAATCATGATCTTCGATCGGGGCATTGGCTCAGTTCTGAGGATTTTCTATTTCCGCCAGGAATCAGGAACATGTTACCGAACCACCTACTCTATTGATAGCACCCTTGCTGATATTCTTGTAATTGGGTCATCCCGTGCAAATCATGGCTATGTCCCTGAAATATTTGAAAATAGTCTTTCGTATACTTTTTATAACACAGGGAAGGACGGAAATTATATATTATATAACTACGCCATATTCAAAGCGATCACAATGCGGTACAGTCCAAAAATGATAATTTTTGACATAAGGCCTGAAGACCTTGCGTATAATGCATTTGAGTATGACAGGTTATCTATATTACTTCCTTATTATCAGACACATCCTGGAATAGCCGATGTTGTCAGCTTTAAGGGTCCATTTGAGAAGATTAAACTTATGTCTGCTATCTATCCATATAATTCAATGATATTCCGGATAATAATGGGAAACCTTGAATACAATAAAAAGCGAGAGATATATAATAATGGATATGTCCCATTTTTTCAAACAATGAAATATGAAAAGATTGACACACTAAAAAGTACTGTTCTCCCAATAGATGAACATAAAATTGAAGCCTTGAGAGATATTATCTCAATTTGTCAGCACAAGAATATCGACTTGATATTTGTTTTTTCTCCCATATGGCTGATAATAGAAGATAACATTCGTGATACTGTTATTCCCGATTTATGTTCCCAAAATGGCATAACCTATCTGAATATGTCAAACGATTCCACCTTCATAAATAGGCCAGATTTTTTCTCAGATCGAAATCATTTGAATGATGTGGGAGCACGAGTATTTTCATCATTGCTGATAGAAAAAATTAAGGAAGCTGATATTTTTTGAGGACCAGGAGAGTATATTCTTCAATTATTGTCAAGATGAATGATATGGATAAGCAGACTGAAAGGATAATTTTTATTGCGGAAGATATATCATTCCCTGTCGATGAGGGGATGAAAAAGTTTAACTATTTTCTACTCCAATATCTTCAGTCTCATTATACAGAATTTAAATTATACTCATTTACAAATGATTATCCGAATGTTAATTTCAGGAAAATAAAAAGCAAGTCATTCATTTCCTTAAAACTTTTCAGTGATATTAGGAACTTTCATCCCCGATTGATCATTTATTCGCCGTTTTCATCCGGGACACTCTATAGTTTCCTAAGATTGTTCGTTATTAACCTAGCCAGCAAATCGAGCAAAACAATAATTATAAACCTACAGCGACGATCTCATAACGGAATTTCTAAAAAGATTATCAATCTGATCAGACCTTATCGGGTAGCGGTCTTCTCAAGGAAAGATCATTATTATTTCACTTCATTGGGTATAGATACTGCTTTTTGTAGGACGGGAGTTGATATGGACCAGTTTGTACCTGTAAGTACAGAAAGAAAAGGCCAACTCCGAAGAAAATACGGACTTAATGAATCGGATAAAATTATTCTGCATATTGGGCATTTAAAACCGACAAGAAATATTGATATTCTGAAATTACTTTTGAAAGAAGGGAACGAGGTGGTGATAGTGGGAAGCACAAGTACTTCGCAGGACAAGGAGTTGAAAAATGATCTTGAAAATGCCGGAGTTAAGATATTCGATGGTTACATTGAACATATTGAGGAACTTTATCAGTTATCTGATGTTTATGTTTTCCCTGTTAAAAATGACCATTCAGCAATCGAATTTCCGCTATCGGTTCTTGAAGCCATGGCATGCAACCTCCCCGTAGTTACAACTTCTTATGGAAGTTTGCCTGATTTCTTTATTCAATCCACATGTTTCACTTATTTCAATAATCGGGAGGAACTATTTTCCAAGGTAAAGAGGGCATTTAGGACAGGTTGCAATAATCGGAATATATTGGCGGAAAATTTTTCTTGGGAAAATGTTTTTGAAGAATTCTTCACTAAGATTTAGCATAATGATACTATACTTTACGGGAATTGACGGGTCGGGGAAAACCACGCTGGTTAATGACATTGAAAGACGCCTTAACGAGCAAAATATTAAGACGTTAAGAATTTGGGCACGCTATACCCCGAGATTCTCTAAAATATTTGTCAACGTATTGAAGAAAAAGACGGTAAACAATACAGGCAATTATAATACTATTTCCGAACCGGATTATACCAAATGGCAATTGCGCAAGAACCAATTTGCACATAACAATCTGGTACGTTTGACAGTATTTACTTTCTTTTTTCTCGACTATTATAGTCAAATTTCGAGAGTCATTAGGAAAATCAGGAAAAATAAAAACAAAACCATACTGATAGACCGCTTTGTAATAGATTTTCTTTCTGATCAGACAGTCAATTTTGGTGATTTGTCAGGTACCTGTATTTTCAGATGGTTAATGAAAATTTGTGACTCTTTAGATATGGTATTCTTTATATCAGTAAAACCAGTAGTGGCACTGAGTCGTAAAAACGATATTCCGGGGATTGATTATTTGGATGTTAGGGATCGAGCCTACAGAGATATAATAAAAAGGTTGAAGAATGGTTATATTATAGACAATAACGGCCCGCAAGATTTGGCAATTCAGGAAATTATTAAAGTTATTCAAGTAAGATGATTCGGATTATTGGTATTGATGGCCTTGATATAAATATTATAAAAAGGCATTTTGAAATACTACCAAATTTCAAGAAACTATTTGAGACAGGTGTATTAAATCCAATAGAATCAGTTTTCCCGGCTGATTCTGTTCCCGCTTGGACAACAATTTTTACAGGACTCAATCCTGCCGAACATGGGATCATCAGGGGTATAGATTATGTTGAGAGTGTTAGCGCTTTTCAGGAAAAACATGGTTTCATACTTCAGGGAAAAACATTCTGGGACCATTTATCGGAGAAGGGCTATAAATGTTTGGTAATTAATCCGTTTTTGGCATATCCTGCATGGGAGATAAACGGTATAATGGAAAGTGGCCCGGCTTTTATTGAAGGTGATTATTCGATTTTCCCGATGAATGCCGATTCTCTTCATCCTGAGATTCTGGGCGGGTACAGCGCTATTTCAAACCTTGCAGGACTGAAGGCTGAAATTGAGAAGGTTTTTTTCGATACCGATCTGTTGTGGAAAGAATACGAATATCAGGCCGATAAGGACAACTTTGACCTGGAGTTTGTGACTTTTACTACCCTTGATAGGGTGCAGCATTATACCTGGAGGTATTATGATCCCAATGATCCGCTGCATGAACAAGATGATTTTTTCTCAGGGTGTATTCCACTGCTTTTGAAGACATTTGATGAAAAGCTTGGAGCAATAATGCTTAAAATGAACGAGGGTGATAGCCTTGTTCTAGTAAGCGACCACGGATTCAGACAAAGACCATATGAATTAATCAACCTCAATGAATATCTTAGGAATAAAGAATTGCTCATTGTGAAAAAGGAATATGACAAATCATCTGTAAGGCAAATACAAAGACTAAAAAAGAAAGCTATCTTATTCCTGTCACATTTAAGAATTCTGGATATGATTGCCTCCCGCCTTAGGAAGTATAAAAGTGTCGGTCAACTTAAGAAATCGGACCATTTGATTGATAAAGAAAACTCTGTATGCTATACTGATGATTTATTCTCAGGGAAAAAACCCTACGTTGGTTTAAATTTTGGAGAGAAGATAAAGGCATCAGGTAGCCAGGGGAGAATGAAAGCTTTCGGGGAAATTTCATCTGTCCTTAATTCTGGTGCTATTCCAAGGCCGATTTGGATAAAAAGATCCGAGGATCTTTATTCGGGCAAATTTCAGTTCAGGATGCCTGATGTGTGCCTGGAATTTCCTCCTGAAAATGGCGTGGAGTTCAATTATTTCGGGCCAATTCTCGAAAAAAGCACAACTCACTACAGAATTTCCGGAGGTCATTTTGGATCGGGAACTTTCGGTTACTTTTGTAGGAGCAATAAAGAAATACAACCACCTAAAACTCTACTTGATTTTTTCAGGTTCATTAATGATTTGCGCTATGAAAATTCTTCTGGCAAATAAATTCTATTATCCAAGGGGTGGCGATTGTATTTATACAATCGAGCTTGAGAAACTTCTTATTGGCAAAGGTCATGAGGTGGCGATCTTTTCTATGCAGCACCCTTCAAATCAGGCGTCGGAATTTTCAGGATATTTCCCAAGCCATGTTGACTTCAATAAACGCAACATCAAGAGTCTTATTTCTATATTGGTACGCCCTTTTGGATCATGCGAAGTAAGAAGAAATTTCAAGCGGTTGATCAGCGACTTCAAACCTGACATTATCCATTTGAATAACATACATTCTCAATTGTCACCGGTACTTGCATTATTGGGCCATAAATACAATATTCCGGTAGTATGGACTCTGCACGATTATAAATTGGTATGCCCGGCATATTTGCTACTGAGCGGCGGTAAATCTTGTGAAGCATGCCTGGACAACAAATGGAGCGTTACCCGTAAAAAATGTATTAAGAATAGTTTTCTTGCAAGCCTGGTGGCTTATCTGGAGGCTTATTACTGGAACCCACGAAAACTCAATCGAATAACAGACTGGTTTATATCTCCCAGTAATTTCCTGAAAGAAGAAATGATAAAGGGGGGGATTGATAAAGCGAAAATAGGAGTTTTACACAATTTTGTAAAGCACGAAACTGTCAAAATTGACCACGGTCTCAAAGAAGATTATTACTGTTACGTCGGGAGGTTGAGCTCGGAAAAGGGCATTGATTTGTTGCTGGAGGCTGCCTCAGGATTGCCTGCTTATAAGCTTAAGATTATCGGGACAGGTCCCCTTGAAGAGAGTCTGATTTCAGGTAACAATAATAAAAATGTAGAATTCTTTGGGTACAAGACCGGGGAAGAACTGAGATCCATAATATCAGGCTCAAGATTTTTGACCGTTCCTTCAAATTGGTTTGAAAATAACCCACTTACAATTCTGGAGGCATTATGTATGGGAGTACCGGTCCTGGGTTCAAATATCGGAGGTATTCCCGAATTGATCAAGCCCGGGTTTAATGGAATTTTATTCGAACCTAGTAATGTCGCAGAGATGAGAGAAAAGATCGACTACCTATGGCGCAATCACAAAATGTTCGACAGAAGTGAAATTGCGAGTCATGCGGCCCGGCATTATACATCAGAGCATTATTACGAATCCGTGATTGACCTTTACAATTCATTGTTAATAAAGAGGAAGGCGATAAACTGAGTAATTGATTATGAAGACAAAGTCACTATACATTTTTGACAGCAATTCTTTTACATTTCTTTACAGAAAGTTTGGATTATGAAGATCCTTCTCGCGAATAAGTTCTATTATCCTCGTGGAGGCGATTGTATTTACACAATCGGACTTGAAAAGCTTCTGAAGGATAAAGGTCATGATGTGGCAGTCTTCTCAATGCAGCATCCTTCCAACCGGGCTTCAGAATATTCATCTTATTTCCCCAGCCATATTGATTTTAACAAGCGAAGCTTGAGAAGCTTTATTTCTCTGTTAGTCAGGCCTTTTGGCTCTTCTGAGGTAAGTGTGAAATTCACTCGTTTAATAAATGATTTTAAACCTGATATAGTACATTTAAACAACATCCATTCTCAGTTGTCGCCAGTAATCGCGCTTATTTCTCATAAGTACAACATTCCCGTAGTATGGACCCTTCATGATTACAAACTCATATGCCCTGCTTATTTATTACTAAGTAACGGCAAGCCATGCGTGGCTTGTCTCGACAATAAGTGGAGTGTTGTTAAAAAGAGGTGTATCAAGAACAATTGGCTGGCTAGCCTTGTTGCTTATTGGGAGGCACGCTACTGGAACTCGTCGAGACTCAGTGAAATTACGGACAGATTTATTTCTCCCAGTAATTTTTTAAAGGAAAAGATGATGGCAGGTGGGATTAATCCGGCAAAGATCGAAACGCTTCATAATTTCATAGACATATCCAGTCATAAAGTGACGACTGAGGCCGATAGCAATTATTACTGTTATGTTGGTAGACTGAGTTCGGAGAAGGGAATTGAAACACTGCTGAAAGCTGCCTCAGGGTTACCCGGATTCAAACTTAATATAATTGGAACAGGTCCGCTGGAAGAGCTTCTTATTTCAGGCAACAGACTGGACCATGTTGAATTTTTGGGTTACAGAACCGGTAGTGAACTGAATTCAATAATTTCCAGGGCCAGATTTCTAGTTATTCCATCTGAAGTGTACGAAAATAATCCTTTAACTGTGCTGGAAGCATTAAGCCTGGGGGTTCCGGTTCTGGGGTCAAATATGGGAGGAATACCTGAATTGGTTAATCCAGGACTTAACGGTTTGTTATTTGAATCAGGCAATGTCATGGATTTGCAGGAAAAGATCACATATATGTGGCAAAATTCTGAAGAATTTAACCGGGATGCTATTGCAAAAGATGCACAATCAAATTCCAATGCGAATAATTATTATGATAAATTATTTCATATTTATAAAAGTGTCATTGAAAGAATCAATCAATAGTTTATAACACTGGATTTAATGGATACAAATAATATTTCACTGCCTACTGATGCCTCGATTATTACTACATACCGCTGTCAGATGCGGTGTAAAATGTGTAATATCTGGAAATTCCCGACAGATGAAAGAAAAGAAATTACAGCAAGGGACCTGGAAAAATTATCGTCATTAAAATTTGCAAACGTTACTGGTGGAGAACCATTTCAAAGACGAGACCTTGAAGACATTGTTTCTGTGCTATTTACAAAAGCACCTAGAGTAGTGATTTCTACCTCAGGCTGGCATTATCAGAAAATAGTAGATCTTGCCAAAAAATTTCCGAAGATCGGAATAAGAGTAAGCATCGAGGGATTATCGCAAGCAAATGATGATCTGAGGGGCCGTGAAGGAGGGTTTGACAACGGACTTAAAGTTCTTCTTAAGCTCCGTGAAATGGGTATTAAAGACATTGGTTTTGGTATTACCGTTTCAAATAAAAATTCGGAGGACATGCTATGGCTTTACCGGTTGTCAAAAGAGCTAAATATGGAGTTTGCAACGGCCACATTCCATAATTCATATTATTTCCATAAGGATGACAATAAAGTGATCAATAAAGACCTTGTCATCGAGCACTTTGAGGAACTGATTGAAAAACTGCTTAAGGAAAATAATCCCAAGAGCTGGGCGCGGGCCTTCTTTAATCTCGGACTTATTAACTACATAAAGGGTGGAAGGAGGATGCTACCATGTGAAGCCGGCAATGCCAACTACTTTGTTGAACCCTACGGTGAGGTGTATCCATGCAACGGGTTGGAAGACCGGATATGGAAGGAAAGCATGGGAAATATCCATGATTATAACAGTTTCGAAGAGCTGTGGTACAGTGAACAAGCGAAAAAAGTACGTGACCTGGTTAAAATATGCCCTAAGAATTGTTGGATGGTAGGAACGGCCGCCCCGGTTATGAAAAAATATCCACGGCATCCTGCAAAATGGATACTGGAGAATAAGACGAGAAGCCTAATGGGGAAGGATATTAAATTTGACACTATACCTTATTACAATGTTGGACAAAATCCTCTTCAGGGTGACCTGAATTATGCCCGCATGAAGCCATTCACAGACGATAAGGGGGTTAAGCCAGATCCTGATCTTCCGCTCATCGAGGAGTAAAGTACCATATTTGTCTGATTCAAAAAAGTATTACCAAGCATAATAATGAACTTGCGAAAGGTCATCAGCAAGCGGGAGCTTCCCGGGTCAGCCTATATATTACGCTTCGAAAGAGAGGGACTGAACTTTGACCCGGGTCAGCACTTAACTGTGGGTATCGTAGACGATGACGATCGTCCGTACTCTATTTATAGCGGCCTTAATGATGACTATATAGAGGTGTTAATTAAGGAGGTAAGAAACGGCAATATCTCAAACAAACTGAAATTGTTACAGCCGGGAGACCTGGTAGTTGTCGGGTCACCACATGGATCATTTACTCTTGATCAGGGCATGTTGGAAAAAGAGAAATTATGGCTCATTGCCACAGGTACAGGAATATCACCATTTCATAGCTTTGTGCGTTCCTTCCCTGCTCTTGACTATAGGGTAATTCATGGAATAAGGTTTCATCAAGAAGCTTACGACAAGGATTTTTTCGGAGCTCAATACTTTTATTGCACCACAGGAGACGCATCGGGTAACTTTAACGGGAGAGTTACAGAATATTTGAAAAATGAAGAGTTGGATGACACAGCCCATTATTTCCTTTGTGGCAATTATAAAATGCTTGATGACGTTTATGATGTGTTGACTTCAAAAGGAATAAATGGGGCGCAGATTAAATCCGAAGGATATTTCTGAAGATGAAAGTAATTGTCACAGGCACGAGAGGGATACCTGATATTCAGGGTGGCGTTGAAACACACTGTGAGGAACTCTTCCCCCGCCTGGTCGGAAACGGGATTGATGTTACTCTGGTGAGGAGATCCTGCTATGTGGCGCCAAATAATAAAATAGCTGAATTCAAGGGAGTAAAACTTAAAGATCTGTATGCACCTCACCATAAAAGTCTCGAAGCCACCATTCACACATTTCTGACAATAATATGGGCAAAGTTAAACGGTGCTGATATTCTGCATATTCACGCAATTGGTCCGGGAATTCTGACACCTTTTGCAAGACTCCTTGGCCTGAAAGTTGTCTTTACCCATCATGGACATGATTATGACCGTAAGAAATGGGGCAAATTTGCAAAAGCTATTTTAAGACAAGGAGAAAGACTGGCTAGCTTACATGCCAATGAGGTCATAGTAATATCAGATGTTATTAAGAAGTCTTTGGCAGAAAAATATGGTCGCATCAATACTAATTTGATCTTTAACGGAGTACCCGCTCCTGTCATATCACAACGGAGGGATTATATTGAAAGTCTGGGCCTCAATCCGCGAAATTATGTTTTTACATTGGGAAGGTTTGTCGGAGAAAAGGGATTTGATCTGTTGATAAATGCATTTTCAAGGCTGGACAACCGAGAATTAAAACTGGTAATCGCTGGCGAATCAGATCACGAGACAAACTATTCGAGATCACTTAAAGAGCTTGCCCAGAAACATAATGTAATATTACCGGGTTTTGTCAGAGGTGAAAACCTACATCAATTGTTCAGTCATGCAAGATTGTTTGTTCTTCCTTCCTTTCATGAGGGGTTACCAATATCACTTCTTGAGGCAATGAGTTACAGCTTGCCTGTTGTAGTGAGTGACATTCCCGCAAATAAGCAAATTGATTTACCGCCGGAGGACTTTTTTCTGACAGGTAGTGAGGATTCTTTAATCACAAGTCTTCAAGGTCATTTGTCAATGGAATATGAACCTACGACATACAACATGAAACCTTACGACTGGGACAGGATCGCCTTGATGACAAAATCAGTTTATGAATTGGTTTGGGTATAGCTGTACCTTATGGCTGCTATGTTGCCAAGTGTATTTATGGCAATAACCCTGGTTGAGCAACCAGACTGTACTGTTAATAAAAATGAATAGGATAATCAATTTCCATGATGTACATGATAAGGTCTGGATGGAGAAGGTGCTGCTCTATCTAAGGAAGAAATATACTATAATATCATCCGAACATTTGGAAGAATATTTAAAGGGAGAAGAAATTGCCGATAGCTTCTGTCATATTACAATAGATGATGGAGACAGGTCATTTTACGAATTAGCTTACCCCTTACTGAAAAAGTATCAGCTGCCGGCCACATTGTTTGTTTCCCCGAAGGTTATCATGGATGGCAGTAATTACTGGTTTCAGGAGATATCTTCATATGATCATGAAGAGTTACTAGGAACCATAGCAAACTATCTGGATATTGATCTCAGCGTTTTAAGACCTTACAATATTATGCATATTCTAAAAAACCTGAAAATTGATCAGATAAAAGAAATAATAGGTTTATATAAAAGCCATTATCATCCGGAAGACAAGAGCAACCAGAACCTTAATCTATACCAATTGAAAGAGATAGTTCAGGACGGGTTGGTTGTTATTGGTGCCCACACACTAAATCATCCGGTGCTTTCCAATGAAGACGATATAACAAGTGAAATTGAGATTTCAGACTCCCTGACTTTATTAAAGGAGATTACAGCGACTGAAATCAGATATTTCGCATACCCAAATGGCATTCCTGATATTGATTTTGGCCAAAGGGAGAAAGCTACTCTGGCAAAATGCGATTGTAAACTTGCATTTTCCACCCTCCACAAGATTGTTACACGCAACATCGATCCTCTTTCCATCCCTAGATATTATGTCTCATCTGGCGGCTTAAATGCCATCAAAGCAAAACTCTATCTGGGAGAAACATGGAACTTGATCAGAAGCATGAAAATTAAGAGTGAAGAGCAGTCTCGCAGGGAATTACAGAAGTTAATGAATGTTTCTGTTTGACCACTGACAGAATAGTCTAAGGTATATTAAACCGGTAATTATTTTCAGAAACCGATGACCAATAAAATTTCGGAAATACGCGACAGTAAGACGGAAATCAAGATACTATCAGCCTCTGAGGTCCGGCCGGATCTGTTATCTTCTTTTTACTCATCTGCGTATCCTGTACGGGCTGCTTTCATGGAAAGTAACTGGAGTTGGATTAATCGCGCATATTATCATGGTAATCGTATACCTCTTGTTCTGATCTCCGATGAGAAGGTGATAGCTCATGCAGGTCTTATTCCCGTTACAATGCAGATAGGAGGCAAGGATCACTCAGCCGGATGGTTTATTGATCTGGCAGTTCTGCCTGAATATCAAAGGTCGGGTTATGGAAGTATTTTGGTGAGAAAACGGATGGAATTATCAGAAATCCAGATGACATTCCCAAATAAAAGGTCCAGGGGAATTTTCAAAAAACTAGGATGGCATTTTTATTCAGATTCAAATATGCATTACATTTTTTTAAGGCCATTCAATTATCCGGCCCTAAAGAAGTGGCTTCCTTCTAAATTGCGGTTTATATTAAATCAAATCTACTTCTCTTTAATGCGGAGTTTTTATTTAAGAAACAGTCTGGCTGAGGAGGACATTAATCTAGACCTTATTTCACCCATTTCCCTTAAAGAATTTCTGAGTGCGTATAATAATGAACCAAAAGCCAGCAATGAAGAAGTTGTCATTGTGAGAGATGAGGATTATATGCAGTGGCGCGTTTTGAATTCTCCGAACAGGAGCCAGTATTATATTTATTCTAACGGGGATTTTCATGCTCTGGTCTATTTTAACAACCGTATCGGAGACAGTATTGATGTTTTATTAATGTCTGATGATTCTAATAATGAGCAGATTAAGACTATGCTTTGCTCTCTGGCCATAAAGGGTGAAAGTGAAGGGTACGCCTTTATTCGATTGCTTACTACGCATGAATCCCTTACAACTTATGTCAGGCGAAATGCAAGGTCATTTGTGAGACAGCGTGATTTTGTATTTAATTCAAAGAACCAGTCGTTATTAAATATTATGAAGAATTTATCATGGAGACTTGCATTAATTGACAGCGATTTTGAATTCACAAACTAATTCTTATGGTAATTGATCATATTTGTTTTGCGGTAAGAGATATCAAGGAAGGTATCAGGTACTGGATCGATGTATTTGGATATACACAAATGACAGAGGTTGTCGAAAATACGCTTCAACATGTTAAAGTAACATTCTTAAAAAAGGAAAATAGTATGCTGATCAAGCTGATAGAACCAACAGAAGAAAATGAGAGTCTAAAGAATTTTGTATTCAGGGGAGGGGGGTTCCATCATGTCTGCTTCAAGTGTTCAGATGTAAAAAAAGAAATGGCGAATTTATCATCAAAAGGATTGATGACGCTGGCGCATCCTCAACCCGGAGAAGCATTCAATAATCACAAAATTGCCTTTATGCTGGCAAAATACGGCTTGAATTTAGAATTGATTGATACAGATGAAAAGGCCTCTCTTCTATGATTATGACCTGGTGTGTGATAAAACTATTTAAGAAGTACCACACTCTATAGCCTGACGATGATGAATGTTACTTCAAATAACATAATCTGTACAAGTAGTATTGAAGAAATCTTCTAATTCCATAACGATGAAAAATAAACTCGAGCATCCCTTTTTCACCATATTTACGCCAGTATTTAATGGAGAAAAACATATTCACAGGGTCTTTGAGAGTATATTGGGACTCACATATAAGAGTTTTGAATGGATAATTATCAATGATGGTTCAACTGATAATACTTCAGTACTCATCAAGACATTCATAGATAATAATCCGGATATAGAAATAAACTTCATAGAACAGGAGAATTCCGGCAAGCACATATCCTGGAATACGGCAGTTAATAGAGCAAGAGGAGTACTTTTTGTTCCCGCAGATGCAGATGATTATTTCTTTCCTGAAACACTATCATTTTTTTATGAGAAATGGAATGAGCTGCCTGTTGACCAACACAAATTTTTTAGCGGCATAAACGTCCTTTGTCTTGATAATGATACTTCAAATATTGTTGGACCTTTATTTCCGGCTGACGGGATGAAAACCAACAACCTTGAACTGGCATTTAAATATAAGTTGACAGGTGAAAAATGGGGGTGTATCAGAACAGACGTTTTAAAAACCAGACCTTTCCCGATAGTAAAAGGATCTCATTACCCGGAAAGTTATTTGTGGTATCATTTAGGCAGAAGATATAAAGTCTTATGCTTCAACAAGCCATTGAGAAGATATTATACTACAGATACAGGTATTATCCAAAGTGATCTTAAAGAAACTTATGATCCAGCACAAAACAAGGTCAAGATGCGATATTATTTTTGGTTGATTCTAAATTTCGGTCCTTACATGTTAAAGTATTCACCCGATAGCTTCTTGAAATCAGTTAAAATATTAATTAAATCAATTTATAAATCTGTAATAGCCTTGTAGCCAAATCTTAGCCCAAATCGGCAGTTCAATTTTATTCGGTTTTAGCTAATTGATCATTCTATGCCAAAATGATCTTTTATGTATTTTGATTTCATAGCATCAGATAGGTCGTGAGTAATAAGAAGATTAGGATTCTGTGTATAAAACAATCTTTGAATATGCATATTAAAAACGACTTTTGCAGGGTTTCCAACGATAACTGAATTATCAGGAAACTGACCCCTGACAACACTTCCTGCTCCAATTATGCAATTACTTCCGATCGTTGTGTTTGGAAGAATTGTGCAATTGTTACCGATAAATACATTATTGCCAATTTTAATCCTGCCAAAGATATCTGCATCTCTGAGTTCATCCCGAAAACACCAGACTCCACCGTCATGAGTGATAAATAAGGTACCACGGGCGACGGCCACATGATCTCCTATCTCAATAAGATATGGTTCAGTTGAAAAGGTCATTGTATTAAAAAGGCAATTTTCCCCCACTTTCATTCCTTTGCGGCGAAAGTAATTGATTCGCCTTTGATTACTCGATTTTTCAAGGAGCTTCCTCTGTGTTCTGTGAAGCACCTTTTTCAATTTAATTATGATTGTTAGCTCCATCAAATGCTCTGAATTATTCAATCCTGTTTTCGATAACATCTATAATATATTTACTGAACAAAGGGGCAATTCTTGTTGCAAATATCTGGTTCGGGTGGGAATTGTCAGCTGCCTTTGCGTTCTTTTCAGCCAGGTATAATCCTCCTTCGGTTTCATAGTAGTAGAAATCCCAGAGGAAAATGTTATCTCCTTTTTCATCCCAGACATTCTTTATCCAGTCATAAAACTCCTTTGTCCGCAAAGCTTCATCCTCACTCATCAGGGATTTTGTATTCACTGCAGGTGTCCAGACAATGAATTTATTGGCTTGGAATTGATGCATCTTGTTCTTGAGAGCATCATACTGAAGCTTGTAATTCTCAAGACTCTTAACAGACGAATTGATATTTGGCTGACCTGAATCATGTGAAATCTTACTGACGGGGAAACAATGTTTAAATATGATAACATCATACTCTGACGACAAAATTTCAAGCGTTGGCTCGTCCATGTAGAGTTCAACCCCTGAATTCTTTACCCAGATATTGTAGTAGTCATATGGGTAGTTATTCCATCCGTAAGGCGCACTCTTTGGGAAAAAGCGTTCCTCAATAACATAATTGGTTTTATTTTTTCTGTTATGCCTGGTGATATAGCTCTTAACGTCACTCTTGCCGGTGAGTTTGCTAACATATTTATTTGTATTCCCAAGCCACACATTGTAACCCGTGCTATGATGAAGGAAAATTATTTTTTTCATATTATCATTGTATGATTTACAGCTGGCTAGCAGCAGGACAAGTAATATAAATATCGAGTATCTCATCTCCTTGTGATTCAAAGATAACAAACTATTCTGATCACTATATATTAGCCAATAGACGAAGGGAGGCTATCTCTTTAATGAGAGCCTCCCTTCAGTTTATAATTGCGAATAGGTTATAAATTTTTAATACACCTTATCGACTTTCCGGCTTGATTTTCAACATTACCCCTGTTGATAGCATCATTATTCCCATCTAGTCTTCTGTATCTGCCACTTATTTCACTATTTGGAGTAGAGGTCCACCAGTATCCCAGAGCGCTCTCCTGAAAAAATGTTCCTGCGCCGTAAAAACGATATCCACCGGGAAGAGCAGAAAATCCACTGGTATTGGTTCCGTTTTCATCAACATTCCACCCCGAGGTATTTTTCAGTTGCTCACCCTGATCAGTGCCTCGCCAACCCCAAATTTCAATCTCAGCCTGAGGGACCCCAAGGTGAAGCTCTAATGTACCGAAGTCAGCATCTGTCGGAACATGCCAGCCTGTGGGACATATACTAGTACTACTAGCAGCATAGAAGTTATATAAAGCACCGTACAAAGGTTTAAAATACTCCTCATCATTATTGTACCAACAGTAAGCTGCAGAAGTCATGTTGCTCCATTCAGTGTTGTCTGTTACAAGTGGGATCTCCGTATCATCATTATACTTCGTAACCTTTAAGTTCTCAGCCATCCAGACCTGGGTCCCAATCTTAACGGTCTGGTATATATTTCCTTCTATATCAGCAACCGGAGTTATGAAATGGTATGTTTCACCGTAGGTTGTCCCGGAGCTGTTGGTGGCATAGGCACGATAATAATATACTGTGCCGTTATCCAGACCGGTGAGATTGCTGGTAAACATACCGGTACTGGTACCGTTAGACGTCTTGTGGTCAGCAATAGTAGGATTTTGGACAGTACTGCTCCAGCAGATACCCCTTGCCGTAATAGTGCCGCCTCCGGCATCAGTGACATTACCGCCTGCAACTGCTGATGTTGGGGTAATTGAGGTGGCCTCCGTAGTTGTCAATACTGCTCCTGTTACCTGATCTGTGGAAAAGGTGACCTCATTTCCGTAGGCGGTGCCGACGCTGTTTGTGGCATAGGCACGGACGAAGTAGGGTGTTCCTTCTTCAAGTCCGACCAGATTACTTGTAAAGTTGGCTGAACCATTACCATCGCTGGTTTTTGAATCAGCAATAGTAGGGCCAGTTGTTTTGCTCCAGCAGACCCCCTTCTCTGTGATTTCCTCGCCACCGTCTGAGATGATTGTTCCGCCAGAAACTGCAGAGTTCAGGGTTATCTGGGTTACATCAACCGTACTCAATTCAGGCACAGTGGCTTTTTTGCATCCCTGGTTTACCACCAAAAAGCAAATCAAAGTCATTAGTAAAGTAAAACTTAAACCTTTTTTCATGATTTTCTTATCTTTTTATAATTTGAATAGTTTGGGAAATACTGTGATTACAATGGGGTTATACGTCAGACATAGTGAAAAGTTTCATGAAATCAATCCTTAACACAACGGATGTACTTTCCTCCTTTTTTGGAGGTTGAGGCTCTATATACGTCATTGTTTGAACTGTCAAGCTTCCTGTACCAGCCCTCATTTGTGTCAAGTTCCGATGATGACCACCAATAGGTCAATGTTCCCAACGAATAGAATGCGCCTTGAACTGCATAACGGAACCCTCCAGGCAGGCCTGTAAAACCGCTGCTATTGTTACCATTTCCGCCATCATCCCATCCAGTTGTGCTTTTCATCTGTTTTCCCTGATCAGTACCACGCCAGCCCCATACGTTAACAGAATCGGGATCCAGACCTAGAAATATTTCAAGTGTTCCAAATTCCAAGTCTGTTGGCACGTGCCATCCTGCCGGACAGATTTTCTCTCCTTCAACAGTATACCAACTGTACAGAGCACCAAAGGTTGATTTATATTCTATATTATTATCGTACCAGCAATAAGCAGCTCCCGAGAGGTTTAGCCATTCCGTATCATCTGTAATGTTCGTAATAGGTGTATTATCATTAAATTTTGTTGATCTCAGGTTCTCTGCCATCCAGACCTGTGCTCCTATCGTTACTGTTGAGTAAAGATTTCCTTCGATGTCAGCCACCTTTGTGTTGAATGTCATTTGAGTG
>JAFGOZ010000131.1 GCA_016926235.1 Bacteroidales bacterium
CTGTTGACATATTTATTAAGTTGGTTTAATTTGAGAATAACAATGATGGATCAAAAAACAGCCGGGCTTTTTATGATAGTTAATTGGATAACGAGATGGTTTTAGAACAGTTGCTTACGCATAGGTTTGGGCACAAAAATGATAACGATCTCACTGGAACAAAATGGCAAAAAATGACAAATTTAATACACAGTGCGGCGATATTCAGAAAGAGATTTAAGCGCGCCTGGAATACAGCCCTGATGTTTTCCGTGGCAAGAGGCGGTGTACTGCAATTGCATCGATCCGTTCAAGAGCAATTTCTTCCGCCGGAATAAGGAGCCCAAATATCGAGAACAGACATGTAGTCTGAGTAAAATATGATGGTTAAACATATGTTGGTGTCGAGATGATGAATAAGCGAGAGATGTTCAAGGCTCTGATCGACGGCCATCTTGACGACCTCGAAGCAATCCTTCAGGCCGGTGCCGACGTCGATACTGTTGCCGATTACGATACATCTGAGGTTGCGTACTCCCACATTGCCCAAGGAGACACTCTCGTTCACGTTGCCCTGTTTACGGAGAACCAGGACGCACTGGAGCTTCTTTTTCGATTCGGCGCAAATCTTAACGTCAGTTCTGAGGACGGCGTAACGCCACTTCAAATTGCGGTATACAAGGGACTCGATGACATTGCCCTTTGGCTGCTCGACAACAAGGCCGACTTCAACACAACAGATCGCTACGGTCTCACACCCTTGCACTATACAGACAACCCAGAGATTATCCGGCGAATCCTGGACAAGGGTGTCTCGGTAGACCTGAAAGCGCACAGCACCGGGTACACTCCGCTCCACTACGCGGCGTACCACAACCGGGCAGACAAGGCTCAACTGCTCCTTTCGCATGGTGCAGATCCCAGAAAGTGTGGGTGCGTAGGAGAAACACCGCTGCATCTACTCATGGCACTCAATTATCATGACATCGCAGAATGTGCGACGGTCCTACTCAAGGCTGGCGCAGATATCAATGCTCGCGATAGTCAAGGCAATGCTCCTTTGCATTGGGCATTGGGCATACATTCACATGATAACTGGATAGACATAGGGAATCCCAATGCGGTCGAGTTTCTTCTCGATCATGACGCAGATGTCAGGATCAAGAACCGCAACGGGTTGACACCCGTTGCGCTTGCACTCCGACACGCGGAGGCCAAATACCGGCCTTTTCAAGCGCGGTCAATCCGCCCAACCCTACAGGATCGTGTGAGGACAATAGTGTGATGAATAGGGGAACACGAACAATTTCTCTACACCATACCACTTACAGCTGCGCGGACGCGCCTGCAAGAGTCTGGTGAGGGGTGATGTTAGGCTTGTATTAGATTATAATAGAGGGATAACAGATGGATAAAAAAATAAACCATTTGAAGAATATAGAAAATCAGAAGAAAGATATCCTGAAAATTGGCCACCAGAAGAATTTCATAATCATGAAAAATTTGCTACGAAAGATCAACTTGAAAAATTTAGGGAATTAATTAATCAAAAGAATTCACCGATGCTTGCGTCGGGGTAGATCATTAAATAGATTTTAGTGTGAATGATCATTGATGTGGAAAAAGTATAGTAGGGTTTATTAATGAAAATGATGTAATTGACTAATGAAAGATTGGATATGAAAAATAAATATTTATTAGCAAGACTAGACGGCATTCAGAAACAGTTAATTGCTGTATATAATGGTGGTCATCAAATGAGTACATCGACAAAAGGTAGAGAAAGAGAATATTTTGCCGATCTATTTTTAAGGAATTGTCTTCCTCCTCATTGTAGGTTGGGTTCTGGAGAAATAATTGATACAATTGGGATAAATCGTTCTGGTCAAGTTGATATAATAATTGAATTTCCATATTTCTCAAGCCTACCGCTATTAGGTACTACTCAATCAAGGCTATATTTTGCTGAAAGTGTTGCATTTGCTGTTGAAGTGAAATCAGATTTGAAGAATGAATGGAAAAAGGTTTTAGATACGGCTAAAAATATTAAAAAATTAGATATACTTGGTGGAGGTGGAACCGGTAGATTTGTTAATCGCTTTAATCGAAGGAAGATTCCTGTTATTGCTGTTGGATTTAAAGGATGGAAAGATGAAAAAACAGTAGAAAAAAAACGAATCCAATCAAATATTGATGCAATACTACAGATAGAACCGACTATATTTTCTTGTCCAAGGAATAATAATGAATCAATATTAGAGAAAGGATCAGGAGCACTCGGAGCTTTTTTATTTATTATCTCGGAGACGATTACACAATATGCTACAAAGCATAATGATCTTTTTAAATATATAAACGATTTTTGAAAAACTTTTTACCATAGTAAACTTAGCCCTATATATACAATAAAGGCAAAATAATCAGATAGGAGTAGAATTATGTCAAGTTCATCAACTGAAAGAATGAAAGTTATTTTAACCCTAAAAGAATATGAAGATGGTAAACCATATTTCATGTTAGAACCGTCTGGAGAAATACTGTCAATAATGAATGATAATTCATTTTTCCATCTTGATTTGGCAAAGAATGTGACTTTTAAAGAAGCACAAGAAATATTGTACTATCTCGATAATCGAATTGCTGGTTTAGGCATCACTTTGTTTTAATATTTATAAGTAGTGTATAGATTTTTTCTTGAATCACGATTTAAGTTGATTTAAAGGATTTTCATGGAAATCCAAGCATATTTTGATAACATTGCAAAAATAATTCAAAAAGAATTAAAGAGCGCGAAAAAATCAATTTTCATTGCAGCTACAAGATTTACTGATAAGGAACTGTTCAGGACGATATGTGAAAAATCCAAAAATAACATCATAGTTGAATTAATACTTATTGACGATGAAATAAATCGCAATAGTGGTATAAATTACCATAAATTGGAAATGGCTGGCGGAAAGGTGCTTTGGATAAAAGAAGTTTCTAAGAACGGCAAATTTATGCATAATAATTTTTTTGTTATTGATTCAATTATAGTAATAACGGGTTCTTACAGCTTGAGTTATCATGCCAGACAAATTTACGAAAATATTACCGTTGCTAAAGATGATGTACAGCTGGCGAATCAATTTTTGGATGAGTTCAGTTCTATAAAGAGAAAATATTATATTGAAATAAGAGATAGAACTGGAATTGATATTGATAAAATATCACATCGTCTTGAGGCTATTAAATTTGTAATATTTCTTGAAGATGAAGAAGATATTGTATTCCAGATAAACAAACTTAAAAAACTATTAGAAAAATATTCTCTGGATGAAAATAAAGTAATCGCCCAAGCGTCTACTATAAAAGATTTTCTATTGAGGAAAAAATATGATAAAGCAATAAAACTGATTGAGAATTTTCTAAGTCAATTTAGGAAGGTAATACTCTATGAAAACCAGGAAATTCCGGCGCTTAAACTTGAGATCAAAGCATTAGAACTTCAGATTAATTCTTTAGAGAATGAAAAAATTGATCTGGAAAAGATAATTCGTGAATTTGAAATTCGACATAATCGTGAATTAGGTGCAATTGTTCTTAAAATCCTTGAGCTGCGGAAGAAGAGATTAAAATTTGAAGCAGAAAAAGACAGTAATAAACAGAATGAATACGAGGAAGCAGAGAAAGACTATTCGGAATATCAAAGTGACTTTTCTGAGATTCAATCTGAAAAGTATTCCGAACTATCTTCCAAAGATAAAATAGAAATAAAAAGGTGTTATCGTAAGGCAAGCAAATTATGTCATCCGGATGTGGTAAACGATGAACAGAAAGAAAAAGCTGAAAAAATATTCGCTGAATTAAATAAAGCATATAAAGAAAATGAATTAAAAACAGTAAAGACAATTCTAAATAATCTGGAAAATGGTAATTTTTTCGTTTCCAATTCCGATAGTATAAACGAGTCTGAAAAATTAAGAATGAAAGTCATTGAGTTAGAATTAATTCGTGATGAATTAATCCGATCAATTAGTGTAATAAAAGAATCTGAGACCTACAGGACTATAATTGGGATTATGGACTGGGATAATTATTTTAAAGAAACCCGTGAAAAATTGGAAATAGAATTAAAAAATCTGGAAAATTCAGATTAATAAAAACAGTATTATGGGTAATAATTTGTCAAATTCATTGGTTAAAAAAGAGGTTACATCTCTTGTCAAAGTTGATAAACAAATTAAGATCACTAATAAGCTATTGTCCTTGGCATCCATCGATGAGAAGTTCATTTCGTTTTATCTTGAGGAATATGAGTTTTTTTTATATAGAATATCAAGATATTTCATTTTTTCACTTGAGTTACTTGAGAAATATCAGGATGTCTTTGATTGGGAAAATTTGAGTAAAAATGAATCTCTGTCTTGGTCATTAGAGTTGATTGAAAAATATAAGGATTTATGGGATTGGAAATGGTTAAGCTTGAATGAATCTCTGCCTTGGTCATTAGGGTTAATTGAAAAATTCGAAGATAGATGGGTTTGGTGGGGATTAAGTGAAAATAAGTCCTTACCATGGTCTGTTGAATTGATTGAAGAATATGAGGATTATTGGGATTGGATATGTCTGAGTCAAAATGAATCATTGCCTTGGTCTATAGACTTTATTGAAGAATATTATGATATGTGGTCATGGTATCATTTAAGTAGCAATAAATCATTACCGTGGTCATTGGATTTATTTAATAAATATTGTGATAAGTGGAGTTGGGTAGAACTTAGCACTAACCCATGCGTCCCTTGGTGTGTTGACATAATTGAAGAATATCTATATAAATGGGATTGGTGGGGATTAAGTGAGTCTTTACCTTGGTCGGCTAATTTTATTGAAAAATATAAAGAAAAGTTATTTTGGGAGAAACCTTTCATTTCTAATAAAGGAACTTTGAGTAGTAATCGGTCTTTGCCCTGGTCATTAGAATTAATTGAAAAATATAAAGATAGATGGGATTGGAGAGGATTAAGTCGGAATGAATCCTTACCTTGGTCTATCGACTTAATTGAAGAATATTATGATATGTGGTCATGGTCTCATTTAAGCTGCAATAAATCATTACCGTGGTCATTAGAATTAATTGAAAAATATAAAGAGAAGTGGGATTGGAAATGGTTAAGTTGGAATAAATCTCTGCCATGGTCTCTGGAATTAATTAATAGATATAAAGATAATTGGAAATGGGATTGGAAGTTCTATTATACAATTATTATAAGTACAAAGAATATGTCAAATTCTTGGATTGTGGAATTGTTAAGACAGTTAAGAATTAAATCAAATTTCTACGTTCTCCTTTACAATCTTGGAGTTTGGTTTGATTTTTTTGCTTTATATATAAATAATCATATTGTTGAGGAAGTATTTGATCGTCACAATGATACAGGCGACATCTTGAATGTCAATCAAAATTGAAAAATGTTTTAAGAAAAAATGACGAGTCAAAATTGACACAACATGTCATCCTGAGGGAAGAATGACCC
>JAFGOZ010000132.1 GCA_016926235.1 Bacteroidales bacterium
ATCAATCCTCGCGCCCTTGAGTTACATGTTATTGGTAACTTCCTTTCTCTTGCCACGATATTTTCTCTTCTATTATGCCAGCCAACGACGAATTAACCGGCGTGCGATGCCCACCAATAAAGGCTCTTAGAAGATTGAACGTTGCGAACCTTTAAAGCCCGATTTGGCAAGATAGTAAGCACGTCGGGTTGAATTAATTGTTAACTGCTGTTTGGGCTATTCACCTAAACAATAAATATCTATATCGATGTCTGCACTGATATCTGCTAAAGTTTTAATACATTCTTTATTTATGGAGACACCAGGGTTACAACCGTCATAATAATATTGAGCAACTTGAAATTGAATTGAAGACTTACTCGCTAATGATACAAGTTTGGCTTCCCTTGGTTCTATAATTTCTTTTATGAATCTCGTTATAATATTTCCAATGAATTCATTTGAATCAATTGACCATTTATATCGCCAGTAGTTATAATCGTATGTTTTTATAATACGTTTTTCAGGAGGACCTATTAAATACTCTCCACCTTTTTTTCCTATAGATGTTGGTGAAAGCTGGAGCTCTTCTGTAATGTCTTTGGGATCACAATCAAAATCGAAAAAACTTAGTGATATATTATTTTGGTTCGTTTCTTTATTTTGATCGTTACTCATATAGATAAATGTTCCCTTTTCATTCTATTGATCGCTAGCAGTTAACGTTTTGCATTACGTGCCGGGCGGCGTTTTATCGACCGGTCACTGTAGATGCGCTTGTTCGACTTCATTTTTTAATAATTCAATCCATTCTGTAAAACGTTCGAACTTTCGTTCTTTTTCTAATTCACCCTCACGATAATAATATACCGGCGGATCATCCAACTGATCACCACAAGAAAAATACATAAACTGATAGCCTTGATGCATTAGAAATACGTAATCATTTTCCTTAAGTTCAAATGGATTTCCATTTTCCTTTAATAATTCATTAGCCCATTTTTTAAGTTCTTTTAGATAGCGATATTCAAAATCAGATCCTACCAGCAATGGATCGATCTCAGGATATTTTCCTTTTAGAAACTCAATATACGTTTTGGGCAGTTTCACATTATATTGATTTTCTAAGCTTCTTATTTGGTTATCTGTACAAATCATTTTTATCTTTATTATAGTCGAACGCCTGCGATAAGGAGTTTGCGGGTTAATGGTGCCGATGCTCGATAAAGTGTGAAGGCCATTAAAATTGCTGAACTCCAATCGGCAAGAAAAACCAGCAAATCACCTTGATTGCCGGGTTATGTGTACCATATTAAATATAGGATACTAGCCAGTACCGTGATAAATACAAATTGATATAGCAAAAAGCGTAATAGATACTGAAATTTACCATAGATATTGGGGTAAACTTTAGTAATGTACGTTTTTTGTGATATAAAGTCATACGTGTAGATGCAAGGAATAAATAGTAAGTAGAGCCAAGCACTGTGTTTTGCAAGAACATATATTACTAATGTTGTAGATACATAATAAGGTAGACCTATAATAGCGATAAAATGCCGTTCTTTTTTAGTAACCATCATTTTATTCAATGACTTCTCCTGAACACATAACGTTGCCCTTAACATGACGGGCGGCGTTTTATCGCCCGGTCATAGTTGAAGGGCGGGTTATAGGGTTTTTTGAATGTAATCAGCTAACAAGTTTTCTAAATCCTCACCGCAATTATAGAATTGATCATCAAGTTCGCTCCATGCATCTGATATATCTTGAGGCATAGATTCAATTAATTCTCTTCGTTTATTTATATCTTTTGGTGGTGTACCACCTGGAAAGTATGAAACCACTTTTTTAACCATTTTTAATGTTTCTGCAGCACCAACTCTTTGAAGACTTGTTATTGTTTCTAATGCCCAATCACCAGATGAATTGAATAGCCATTGGTCGAAGCCACCGTTATCTACTTCCCCCTGAAAGGACCAAATACAAATAAAAGTTTTTTCAACATCGTTTAGTTCATCAAATCCTTCATGTTCTAACTTATTAAAAAACTGTTCACAAAATGGCTCTAAGCAATCGTATGCCTTAGTCATTATATTTCCTTTCAAAAAATTCCATACCTATAACGCGTTGATAACCGGATTGGCAGGTGTTTCGCCAATTCCGGTTTATTAAATTGTTATGCAATTTAAATGCATTCAGAGTTGATATACCAACCATCAGACAATGGCGTGATGCCTTGGAAAAGTTTTTGGCCTTTTTTACCAAATGACTCAGGGATATCTTCTCCGAAGTTTATTTCAATTATTTGTTCGCAAGCAGAACCTTTTTTCCGATACATAAGAATACAAATATTTTCACCTTTATAATATTTATCACCCATAAAATGATCGACTTTCCTAGCTCCAATCGTTTTAAGCAATTTAACATACTTGGCATAACGTTCGGGAGACATAGATACAGCTTTGAGAACATCGTTGAACGATAATATGCTGCCATTGTTGCATGATTTCCATACACTACCAAAAACTTTACAATATTTATGTTCGTTCCAATCACCTATGCTTTTAACTCCAATCGTAAAATCCGACCCTCTTTCCCTGGCGTCTGAAGTTATCATTTTTTTTAAGTCTTCAAATGTAACTTGATTTTTATCAAATATCTGTCGCAATTCATCGGTGGATGGTTCAGGTCCTGAGCAACCACATATGAAAATGAAAAAAAATAAAATTATAATTTTAAAAGGATTCATATTATTCTTTTTGCCCCATAAACATAGAGTAGACTGCCGAAAAGTCATGTTATTTTACGGCTAATCTACGTACCAAATCATTATATACGACTAATCAGTCGTATAAA
>JAFGOZ010000133.1 GCA_016926235.1 Bacteroidales bacterium
ACAGAAAAATTAATATAATCTAACACCGCTCGGGTGGCCGGTTTTGAACTGCCCCCGACTGGCCGGTTTTAAAGTGCCCATTGACACCTTAAGACAATTGTGGATACAAATACCGGATATACATGTCAGCATCTCACCAGAGAAGCTGCCGGATTATTGGCAGACATAATCGAGAAAGGGCGGAGCAATGATTGATGAAAAAGATATTGAACAGATCGACCATATTTATTCACAGCCTCTGAAATATTAAAGGATGAAATCTCGAGCAGATTGAAAAGATAATTCAGGGATGCATTCTATGTTGCTCTCTTCTGGCTTTATCATCCAGGGAGAGCAACATCATGTGCACAGTCCATGAACGGACATTACATTTTTCATAAGCAGCTGCAGCATTTCAGTGAATGATAAGTTGTGCTTCCCGGCTTATGACAGAGCCGGCTTTATTCTTGATAAGAACCGTGTAATCGGCTATATCACTTTTTTGGGTATTCTGTATTATAAGAACGAACTTTTTTTCTTTTTCCATTGGTTTGCCGTCTTTAAACCATTGAACGCCTGGCTCTGGAATGGCCGCGACTTTGACCGCGAATTCAGCTGTCCCGCCTTTTTTGATTTTAGCTGTTTCCGGTTGGGATAAAATGATCGGTTTCATTGCCGGTGTCCAGCCTTCGAGAACATATGTCGGATTACTGTAATTGACGATGGTTTCTGCGTCTTTTTCCATGGTCAGTTGCCTGGAAATCGGGTGCCGTCGGCTCACATCGACCGGTCTGCCGTCGCTGAGACCGACACTGTTGTATTCCCAATAGTGAATATTCAATGTCCCATTTCCCTTGATATCCCATCCTACGGGATGAATGCCATCGAGCCTGCAATTGAGCAGAACTGCTTCTGCGTAAGGATACCCCTTTCCGCGATTGTTATTTGTACGGGCGATTGTTGTTTGACCCGGTCCGATCTTCCGAAATTTACAGTTCAGAAAAACATTGCCGTGATTTGCCTGAGTATTACGGATCCATATGTGCGGTCCGTATGTCGAAATTAACTCGCAATCCCTGAAAAATGCGGGTCCGCGTCCAAGCACATTATCTCCGAAACCGGTAACCGCTGTATTCTCAAGATATAATGAACCGTTAATCTGAAGAGCGTCACCTGATCCATCAATACTGACATTGTAAACAATATTCTCCCTGCCCATGAGAAGAAGCCCTTCTGCCTGAGCAGGCTTTTCATTAATGGATTTTATTGTGAAGTTAACAAGAAAAATTCCGCTGCAGTTGTCACCTGTGAAAAAAGCACGACGCGATGGAAAGGTTCCCGGCCATTCATTGGTTGCGATATTTACCGGATGCGGATTGAACACCTCATTGTTGGCATAGCAAACGATGACTTTTTCGCGATCCTCTCCGAGGAAGGTAACGTTTGTTTTATTACGGAAATAGACGATTTCCTCATAAACTCCGTTCTTGATAAATATGGTTTTACGGTCCGGATTATCGTCCGGGATAAAGTCAATGGCGCCCTGCACTGTATTAAAATCTCCCGAACCGTCTTCAGCTACCACGAGCCGTTCTGAATCTGCCGGAGGCGGTGATTTCTTTGCGGTGAATGTCCAATCTGTTTTTTTTCTGATCTCTTTGAAACTGCCGCCCTTCAGTTTTAAAACTTCCGGATCGATCTGTATATAATATGTTTTGTCATATTCAAGCAGATTGTGATGAGGGTATATGGTTGCAACGGTGTCGTGAATGATAAGCGGGTAAAAATGAAATCCATCGCTAAAGCGTCCGATAATGGTCAGTTGATAAGTATCCGGAGCAGGGAGGGCAGCGCCTGAAGGTGTGCCCAGCCTGGTATTTGCATTTGTAAAGTTGGTTGAATCATATTGATAAGGGATTGGCGTATAGGGTGCCCGATTGCGGTTCGGAACTTCGGGGCCGGGCGGTATGCTCATATCAAGGGAATCTACCAGTCTGTTATCAGAGGCATCATAAATACGAATTTTGCCAGAGTCTCCCAATACCTGTTCAGTGTGAAAGGTGAGTTTCAGATGGGTGTCCGGATTGACATTTTTTGCTTTGTCTGCGGGTAACATCTTATACGTTTTAGAATCGTTTGAAGGTTTTTGCATACATGTGGTGCCAGAATATAATAAAATTTTACTATTTTCTATTGTTATTTTTGAAAGATCTATTTGAAAAACCCCAGAATAACTGTAACAACCAATTATCCTTGAAATATAATCATTTTTTCTATCTGTCTGTTTTAAGCGCAAAATACCTTTGGGTAGGCGCTGAAGAACCTCTAACAGTAGTTTTTTGTTTAATATTTGAATTCCAATGAAATTGAATTGAAGGTAACTGCATTCCCATAGAGCCTGAAAACGTACCTGTTTCATTCGTTATACAATTTAATCCATTTTTAATCATATCTGGTCTTGTAACAATGATTATCTCATCGTCATTTAGTGATGATAATGAATTACTATCCATAATTAAATGAGAAGTTGAAGCACAACCAATTAATAGAATAATAACAATAAGAGTAATCATGGATCCAGGTACACAATATCTTTTTTTAGTTTTCATTTTAACCTCCTTTTTACTTGTGCTCTATCTCAAAACGTATTATATTACACTATAATTGTGCACAAATAATCAGTGTTAGGAGGCAGCTATGTTAAAGAACATTACTCTAAGTGCTGAAGCAGAGCTTATTCAAAAAGCTCGTGAAAAGGCAAACAAAGAACATACGACATTGAACGCTAATTTTAGACAATGGCTTAAACAGTATATTCACCGAAATACTAAAACCATTGACTATCACACCTTTATGAAAAAACTTGATTATGTTTCTCCCGGTCGTCATTTCTCAAGAGGGGAATTAAATGAACGGTAAATATTTTATAGATACAAACATATTCGTCTATACTTTTGACAACAAAGAACCCGATAAAAACAAGATATCGAATGAAATTGTTGCTGAAGCACTTGAAAATTCGACCGGAATTATAAGCTATCAAGTTATTCAAGAGTTTATAAATGTTTCAATAAAAAAATTTGCATCTCCTTTATCTTTTATTGATTGTCAAAAGTATTTGAATGTTGTATTAGAACCACTCTGCGAAGTTTTTTCAAGTATTGAGTTATATCATCAAGCATTAGATGTAATGGAACGATGGCAATATTCATTCTACGATTCCTTGATTATTACTGCAGCCCTCAAAGCACAGTGCAAACTTCTATATTCTGAAGATCTTCGACATGATCATAAAATTCAAAACATAACTATTTTGAATCCTTTTATTACTAGGCCATAACATCTGTCTCAATTGTGCATTTGGGGTATGTGAGGGGTGGATGCATCAATTGCAGACACTCACCTCTTCACAAGCACTGGGTTTCAAGGCTTCAACGACCCATTTTCACAATTTCATTACTTTGTTTTTTAACTCGTTTCCTCTTACCCAATTAAAATACAAGAATCGTTTTTTTATATATAATTAAAAGCGAGAATTATGCATACAATAGCTAATTATCAAGAGTAAGGGAGAAATTAATCCAATATAAATCAAAAATGATTTTAATTTTCATAATTCAACTTGATTTACTTTGCATAATAATGTACATTATAAAGTAAATAATAGTTATAACAATAGGAGATATCATGGAAACCTTAGATATAAAAAATATCAAACCTCTCACTGATTTCCGAAAGAATATGAAAGAATATATCAGTGAACTTAAAAGTAATAAAAAACCAATTATTCTAACTCAGCACGGCAAAGGAACGGCTGTTATTTTAGATGCTGATAAATATCAAGAACTCCAAGATCAAATTGACTTTATGAGAAAAGTGGCCCTCGGACTAGATGATATTAAAAACAATCGTATTCATCCTTTTTCCGAAGCCATTAATGAAATTGATAATATGATATCACAAACTGAGAAAAAATGAAAGTATTTATCTCTTCAAACGCAAAATTAGATTTATATGAAACCTTGCAATATATTGCTGATGATAATCCGAAGGCTGTACGCGATTGGTTCAAAGATATTAAAGATACCATAAAAAAACTTTCGTCTTTTCATAATCTTGGGCGAATTGTACCTGAATATTCTGATGATACAATTCGAGAAGTCATTAAAGGTCAATACCGGATTGTTTATCGAATTAATATAAATAATGATACTATTTGTATTCTCGCAGTTCATCATTCAAAGAGAGACCTACCATAAATAGTAAGGTTGTGCTAATCGGGTGGATGACGAGCGCCCTCAGGGCGTCTCTTCGATCCGCTGGTTGTGAGGCGCTTTGTGCCGAACAGCAGATTTTCGTCATCCGCCCGATTGGGGCTGTATCAAAAGTTAAAAAAACAGGATAAACCATGGAGTTCACAGAGGAGGCACAGAGAACACAAAGGATTAATAATATTCAAATTATATTTGTGAACTTTATGGTTGCTTTGTGCTCTTTGTGGTTGTCTTTTATGCTTTTGATACAGCTCCGACGGCGTGTTTCAGTGGTTGTGCTCCAAGAGTTGCTTTCAGATTACACGATTTTGGACCGAACTTTCAAAATTAGAATTTAGTGGTACGCGTTGACAATCCACTACAAACGCATCGTTAAACGTTAGACATTCGTTTTTACTTATCAAGCCCATCTAGATATTGACTGTGATATTTGTGAAATTAACTTGATTCCTTTGTTATATACATGTATATTGTATGTACAATAGTAACTACAATATTTATGGAGAATCAAACATGCAATTCGTAAATATCCGTGAACTAAGTCGAGCCACTTCAAAATATGTAAAAATAGCAAATGAGAATGATGAAGTTATTGTTACTCGTAACGGACATCCTTATGCTATTTTACAACGAATTGATGATAATGAGCTCGAAGATTATATTTTAGCGAAACATCTCAGCTTAAATAAAGATTTTAAAACTGCTCAAAATGAATATCGAAAGGGTAAAACTGTAAACGCTCGAAATTTAATTGACCAAATAGATAAAGAGCAATAGAATGGAATTTCAAGTCGAATTTACGACTCGAGCAATTAAAGACTTAAAGAAATTACCAAAGAGCGTACAAAAACATATATTAAAAGAATCGATACGATTAGAAACTGAGCCATTTCAATTTAAGAATAAGATCAAGAAAATACGTGGCATTAATTTTCTTTGTTACCGTTTAAGAATAGACTTTCAATCTGATTCATATCGGTTATTCTATGGCATAGATGAAAATATCATTAACGTACTTAGAATTATATCGAAGAAAGATGTATATTCCGGTCCAAACCTGCCACCCATTCCGGTGAAACCTGCCACCTGTTCCGGCTGAAAGTTGCCACCCATTCCGGTTGAAA
>JAFGOZ010000134.1 GCA_016926235.1 Bacteroidales bacterium
ATGTTGATGCTAATAATGTTATTGTGCGTTATATTCGTTCACGTATGGGGGATACTTATGAACAGGAGGATGATGCTTTTACCTGTCGTGAAACAGAAAATGTTATAATTGACCATTGTTCTTTCAGCTGGGGTATTGATGAAGTTGCTTCATGTTACCTCAATAAAAATTTTACCATGCAATGGTGTATCATTTCCGAAAGCCTTTATTATTCTTATCATTCTAAAAGTGAACATGGCTATGGAGGTATTTGGGGTGGAGCAAATGCAACATTTCATCATAATTTACTTGCTCATCATTCCAGCAGGAACCCACGGTTTAATGGCGCCCGATATGCCGCGCAATGGCCTGAATTAGTCGATTATCGTAATAATGTTATATATAACTGGGGATTTAACAGTGCATATGCCGGAGAACCAAGTGATGTTGACGGAACAAAGGCAAGAATAAACATGATAAATAATTATTATAAATATGGCCCTGCCACAAGGGTTGGAGAATTGCAATATCGTATAGTCGAGCCTTATTCGCAGGTAGATGCTGGTTATAGTTATTGGTATATTAACGGTAACTATCTTTATAACTTTCCTGATGCAACTTCTGATAACTGGACTTATGGAGTACAACGTGTTACTTCCGTTCAAAAATCTGAAATGAAATCGGATACTGCTTTTACAAACAGCCTATTTGAAACACAATCTGCTGAAGATGCTTATCTGGCTGTACTTGAGCATGCCGGGGTATCAATCCCTTTTCGCGATACTATTGACAGGAGAATAGTAAATGAAGTAAAGTTAGGTATTGCTACTTTTGGTGGAACTTATGGGGCAAACCTTGGTATAATTGATAGCCCGGATGATGTAGAAGGCTGGCCTAAACTATTTACGTTACCGGCATATGATGATTCCGACCATGACGGTATGCCTGATGAATGGGAAGATTTTATGGGTTTTAATAAAAATAACCCCGAAGACCGGAATAATGACCATGATAACAATGGTTATACCAATCTCGAAGAATACCTGAACAGCATTGTGAAGAGGCCTGATGTTATTTATCCTCCAGCAAACTTAACTGTGAATTTAATAGATTTTAATACTATTTTACTGGAATGGGAAGATAATACAGAAAGTGAAGATGGTTTTGTTATTGAAAGAAAGACTGATAATGATTTTTTTATCATTGATACGTTAGATGAAAATTCGGTATCTTTTCTTGATTCAAACCTGGCATTTGGGACTCAATATTTTTACCGGATATATGCTTTGAAAGATACGGGAAGGTCGTCAAATTCAAATGTAGCAAATATAACAACGCTACCTGAATTTTCACCTCCTTTTATGGCAAGTAATCCATATCCTCAGGTAGGTTCAAAGTTTGTTATCCCTGAAGTGCAACTTAAATGGACAACAGGTTTTGCTTCGGATAATAGTAAATTGTATCTGGGAACATCAAATCCACCGCAATTTGCTGCTCATTCTTCTTCCGGAACATATAAAACCCAGGACCTGCTTCCTTCAACAACATATTATTGGCGAATTGACGAGGAAAATGAAAACGGTATAACCACTGGAGAAGTTTGGACTTTTACCACACGCCCATTTTTAGAAGAGCAGTTAGTTGGCTCATGGAAATTTGAGTCCATTTTTACCTGTTACGATTCAAGCGGCTTTAATAATAATGGCTTGTACAAAAACATACCTTCCGATAACTTCATTTTTGACGGGCCTTCGGGCAGGTCAATTAAATTTAATTCCACAAATCAATACATTGAAATTCCAAATAGTTATGTTTTTGATTTTTATACGAATAGTTTTACAATTGCCTTGTGGCTTAAACAGGCTGATTGGGTGGTGGGTTCTGCGAAAAATCAGCAATACCTTATAAAGGGATCGGAATTATATAATGAAAGCCTAAATAATTATGGGAAAAGATATAGCCTTTATTTCAATAATACCCGACAAAGTTTCTGTTTCGAGATAGATGACAATATTAAAGAGAGTTACGTTGAGGCTGATATTATTGACTTTGCTATTGATGATTGGGTACATGTTGCTGCCATCCGAAATGTTTCAGAAAAGAAACTTATGCTATACCTCAATGGGGAACTCGTTTCAACAGCTGATGATTCAACAGGCGATATTTCCGAAAATGAACCTTTATTTATCGGCTATAATGAAACAAGCCAGGTGTTTTTAAATGCTTCTATCGACGACTTATTCTTATATAACTATGCTCTTAGCAAACAACAAATTAACGACATAATAAATCCCGACATCGATAATGTATTCAGTTTTAAAAGTAATGTTGATATTATTATTTATCCGAACCCTGCAAGCAATGAACTTTATATTAAAAGTGCTTTCTCTCTAAAAGATTTTATGATGATAAAATTAATGGATATTTCAGGAAATATTTTATATCAGGATGAGATGAAGAATACTGAATTAAAGAAAATATTTACCGGCAGCTTTACTCCTGGCTTTTATATGATTCAAATTTTTAGCAACGAATATCTACATACTGAGAAGGTTTTAATAATACATTAAATTCAA
>JAFGOZ010000135.1 GCA_016926235.1 Bacteroidales bacterium
CTTTTGTTTCGTGTCATTCCTTTTTTTGACACTAATATATTAATAATATCAATATATGAAATATTATTTTATGAACGGTCTACTAGATATATATCAGTTTTTATATTAATGAGCATTTATACTAGTATCTTCTCTCAAACAGTTCCTTATGTTCCTATTGACATTTATACTCCTATTGGTAACGAACCTGTTCCTGATACTTGGGAGTTTACAGGAACTGATTATTCATATTCATTGTTTGAGCGCATTGCCTTAAGCAAAAAATTAAAGGATGATTATGGAGGAGCTGAATTATTAGAAGTCCCTACAAAAAAATATAATTGTCATTCATACGCTTGGCATGTTTCTGAAGGGGGCAATAAAGTATGGATTGGATTATCAACATCGACCGCTGAAGATATTTACTGGACTGATGAAAGTTATATTGAAGTTTCATCAGAATCTCTTGCAACTAAAGTTTCTTATGAGAATGGTAATCATTCAGCGATAACAACTAATACAAGTGGTTGGTTTAAATCAAAATGGGGTGATGGCCCTTTAGTTTACCATAAATGGGATAATGTTCCTGATATTTACACACCATCAGATTTAGTATTAAGATACTATAAACTATGTTTTGAAAAGCTTGAAAATGAAACAATATCATCAGATTATTCTAAAGATGGTTGTAGATTTTTATTAAAGAATGTTACAGTACAAAATAATGCAGCTATTAATATTACAGTTGATGACTGGTTTAAAATTGAGGGCACATTTAATACCTCTTTAGGAACAACCTTAAGTATTACTCCTTGATCTTTTTATAATTTGGGCGTTTCAACAACGCCCAAATTACTATTCTTCAATATTGTAAATCTTTAGGTCAAAGTTGTCTAACCCACCATCTAAGGATTCGATTTTACCAGTTAAGGTATCCATTTTACCAGTTAAGGAGTTCTTCTTACCGTTTAAGGAACTGATTTTACTACATAAGTAGCACATTTTACCATTGAAGGTATGAATTTTACTAACTAATGAGCCAATTTTACCAGTCAATGAATGAATATTACCCTCTAAGGAGGCAATTTTGCCAATCACGAAACCGTTTTAACCATGATAGTTATGTATATAGCCAAACAAGTAAACCGTTTAGGGAATTAGTTTAATTTTTTCACTTAATAATTTTTCATTATGTCTATAAATCTAATTAAATCAGAATCCAAATTCTTGGAACGTTCACGTATTGCATTAACTAATGCTTCAGAACATGCAGAAATCAATCCTACCTTAACATCTTTTGGTATGGATGCAACAAAGCTAGCAGAAGGTGTAGAAGTATATAACAATGCAAAATTGGTATGGGAACTTAATCAGAAAGAAGATTCTGAAACCGAAATTGCATCAAATAGCTATAAAGCTAGTTTTAACGAATTAAAAAGTATTTTTAAGAGACACAGAGATTATGTCCTTATATTTTTTAAGAAGCAGCCTGATGTTTTAAGTAGCTTAGGCGTAAAAGGTCGTTTCCCTGCCAAATACAACCAGTTTTTTGATAAGGTAAAGCAGTTTTATGGTACTATTCAATCAAATGTTTTACTTCAAACAGAACTTGATAAAATAAAAATCACATCTGTTATTGTAGCAGATTGTTTAGCGAAGCTAAATACTTTGCTAACTGAAAGGGCAAAATATGATAAAGAACTTGGTGAGTCTCAGGATGCGACTAAATCAAAAGATGCAGCACTAATGGAACTTAAAGAGTGGATGGATGATTTTGATGCGATTGCAAAAATTGCACTATATGATCAACCACAACTCTTAGAAGTCCTTGGGATTTTCGTTCGCAGTTAGTCCCCACTCTATTTGCAAGCACATTGGCAAGCCCTCACGAGTCCATTACATCTCCAAAGGCTTGCCAAAGAGCTACAAATCGCCAACCCTGTTAGCCCACAGGGCTTTTTACCCATCGCACCAAAATAAAGATGCGCCGTAGCAAATTAAGTGGTGATAGAAAAGAAACATTTAATCAAGCAAAGTGGTAACTACAATCTGATAAAGCTTTGTTTTGCCCAGGCGCTAACAGCCAATATAAGTAAGCTGGGGTTCAGTGGTATGCGAAAAGTTTGTACATTTAATCAAAATTTTAACGGTCTGATAAGTAGGTGGCTCCGAAATCCCAGCCTACTCATATTGGCAAACCGTTGTGCTTCATGCAAAAAAACACCATGCCACTATTGAAAGTAACTAGCAAATGACATTAAGTATATTAAACGGATTTCTGATTTTCAGCATAATACAAGCATTCTTATTTGCTGGATTATTTTCATCAAAGAAATGCCGAACCTCTGCTGACATGATTATGGTGTCTTGGTTGCTTTTGTTCTCGCTTCACAGTTTCTTGATTCTAGTAAACCTGAATAATGAAAATTTACAGCTTTTTCAAATAATCCCAGTAAACCTGACATTGCTTTATGGTCCAGTGTTGCTTATCTATGTTAATGAACTTCGCTCGAAATCAAATTATAAAAAGAGATTTTTGATGTGGCATTTCGCTCCATTTTTTGTTTATTTATCACTCACTTTTTTATTTTTTGATAGTCAGCTTTTCCAAAAGATTTTATCCTTATCAGGTGCTTTTTCGGGATTACTTTATTGCATAATAACACTATTGACACTAAAAGAACACAAAAATCAAATCATTAATCTATTCTCTAACACAAAAGGTATAAGCCTAAACTGGATTAAGAAACTTGTAAATGGAGTTGTCATTATTTGGGTTGTAGTGTTCATCCTTGTTATTCTCAAAAAGATAGTTCGAACTGAAATAACAATGAGTTGGTTTTTTGGCGCCATACCTATTTTTATTTCTTATATTGGGTATCATGGATTTAAGCAACAGGTTATTTTCCAGTTTGTTCATAATGAGGGTAATGGGAATAATCAAACAGAAATTGAAAATCAACTTATCAATCAAGAACAAACCCGACCTAATAATTTGAGTTATGAAAAATCAAGCTTAAAAGAAAAGGATATGGAGTTGATTTTTAAACTCTTAGAAAATGTAATGCAAAACGAAAAATTGTTCTTGCAAGCAAGCCTAAGCTTACAACAGCTTTCTGAAAATGTAAAAACTCCACAGCATCATATTACGCAAACATTAAATATCTATAAAAGACAAAGTTTCTATGATTATGTAAATGCATATCGCGTTGAAGCATTTATCAATAAACTGCAAAATGGAGATGCCGAGAATTATTCACTTTTAGGAATAGCATTTGACTGCGGATTTAATTCTAAGTCGTCTTTCAACCGTGTTTTTAAGAATATTACCGGTAAATCACCTTCCGAGTTTAAAAAAATGCAAGACTTAAAGTAACTGATAATAAGCATCCCACATTTTTGAGACAGCCCAAATAGCTGGATGGGGCGAACTGTAACCAGCCTTTTCATACGTTTGCAAAAAAAAATATGTGGATAGCTCTTTTTATTATCGGATTATACAGTTGGCTTTTTAAAAGGCGAAAGAAAAAAATCAAGCAGGAAGTTTTAAAACGAGCAAACTTGTTGCTGATATTTATTTCAATAGCAGGGATGTGTATAGCACAAAGTCCGAAAGTTACCATTTCAGGCGAAATTATTACAAGTATGCAACCCAAAGGGAAAATAATTGTGTTTTTGGTTGACGAAGCCACTTTTAAAAGGCCACAAACAGGAATAGACACTGTAATTATAAAGCCATTGGGCAGAATTGTCCATTTTACATTCAAATTTTGCAAGAAAGGAACATATGGAATACGATGCTTTTATGATTTAAACAACAATGGCATTCTTGATAAAGGGATGTTTGGCCCAACCGAACCTTATGGTTTTTCATGGAAATCGGGTAAGAAATTTCCATTTGATTTTTCGGATATTTCGTTCTTCGCAGACAGCAAAAAAATTATAACAATAAAAATGGAGGATTAAGAGATGGAGTTTTTACCGCAATTTACAATATCGCTAAACAATGCGTTTTGGTTTTCGTTGCTTTTTTGGATGAGCAACCTTGTAGTTCTTAAAATTTATCCAACACATTATAAAGACCGAGTTTTAAAGATGCCTAAGTTTGAAAAGGGTTTGCAAAAAATTATAAGCATTTTTAATTTTTTTCTTTTTCAGGGATTAATAATCGTTGTACTGTTTATGCCTTTAAAAGTTGATACTTTATATTTTGTTGTCGGACTTGTTTTTTTTATAATTTCTTTTGTGGGGTATATCATGTCGCTCGTTACTTATGCCTCAAGTAATCCTGACAAACCCGTTACAAAGGGAATCTACAAACTAAGTCGAAACCCACAACAAATAAGCACAATTTTTATGTGGATTGGTATTGGTTTAATGACTAACTGTTCATTAATTGTAGCAATCTGTATTTTACAATTGTTCACGGTTTACCCAACTTTTAAAGCTCAAGAGAAATTTTGCATCGATAAATATGGATTTGATTATCAGGATTACATGAAAAAAGCACCGAGATATTTTCTGTTTTTTTAGTTACTTTTGAACAAAAAATAATGCACGAAAGCACAACACGCGGTATAAAAATTTGCCGTTTCAGTAGTTTATTCAAGGGTTGTAGCCCGCTTCAACTTTTGTGTAACTTCTATGTTGTAATCCAAATTTTTTAAGTAATTAATTTTTATAAAGTTTTTAAAATAAGATTTTTAGCTTA
>JAFGOZ010000136.1 GCA_016926235.1 Bacteroidales bacterium
ATTAGGTTAATATGTGCGGAGGAGTTAAGTGGTAAACTTTCCTCCGGAATGGGTGGCAACTTTCGCCGGAATACACAATCTCCTTTTTAATTTTTAAATCATTGTTACATAATGAAATCGCATTCTTGAAATTATTTAAGGCTTCATCAAATTCACTTTTATAATAATGAATTCGACCTAACGCAAAATAAATATCTCTACTATCTTCTTTATCGTATTGATATTTTGATAATTTGTTATAATATTTTTGTGCTAAATTTATTGTTTCAAGTTCTTTACTCTTATATTTTTTATTATCAACTTTTGTTAAAATAAGGTCTGCCAAGTATAAATATAAATATTTTGAATCGCTGTAATTTGGATCCAAGTTCAATACTTCACTGAATGATTCTATCGCCTTTTCATCTTCGTTTATATGGTAATAGCATATTCCTAAAAAATAATTACAATCTATCTTTTCATTATCATTGGTAAAATGAATTTCTTTTTCAGATAATAATTTAATTGCATTTTCATATTTTTTTTCTTCAATTAACTTCTTAGCTTCAATAAGTATTTTGCTCATAACGTCTCCTTATTATCTCAACCACCACCAATTGCTGGACCACCTGGACCTTGTGCTGGTGGATTAGGATTATTACCACCTAAATTCTCTAATAATTCTAACCTGAATAATTCACAAAAAAAGCTGTTTCATCCATCAATATATTGTTTTATATTGAGTTATCGAAGCACAATCTAAAACAATAAATGGAGAAACAGCCATGAAACAAAATACAAAACAAATGATGCTTTTTAAAGACATTTTTCATAAAAAAGTGGTTGCTGATTTTAACGGTGGTGATGTTTCTTCCGATGCCGGTCTTCTGTTTTTGAGAGAAGTAGAATCCAGAGTCAAAATAATCAGAAGAATGACTGATGTTCTTAAAGACAGACGACACCCTGGTTATGTGAAGCATCAATTTGTCCATCTTATGAAACAGCGTGTTTTTCAAATAGCCTCCGGTTACGAAGACGCAAACGATTCTGATGAATTAAGAAATGATCCGATCATGAAAATTGTCTGTGAGAAACAAGAATCTTCTCTCGCCAGCCAACCGACCATGAGCCGGTTTGAGAATTCCCTGTCAAGAACAGACCTTTATCGTATTGCACAAACTTTTGTGGACGTGTTCATTGACTCATACAAAAAGCCGCCGGAAGGAATCATACTGGATATCGATGATACCGATGATCCTACCCATGGCAGTCAGCAATTGTCTTTCTTCAATGCCTATCATGGCAGTTACTGCTACATGCCGCTTCATATCTATGAAGGTCAAAGCGGCAAACTGATCACTACCATTCTGAGGACAGGCAAACGCCCTTCCGGAAAAGAAATTGTCATGATTCTGAAACGCATTGTCGAAAGAATCCGAAAAGCCTGGCCTCATGTTGGAATTATTGTCAGAGGAGATTCACATTATGGATGTCCTGATCTGTTTACATTCTGTGAATCTCTTGAAATCAAGTATGTTTTCGGGCTTACATCACGTAAACCAATGGTGAAAAAAGCTCAATCTTTATCGGATAAAGCCAAAGAGCTTTTCAACCTTAATAATGAACCCGTCAAATTATTCGGAGAGTTTACCTATCAGGCGAATTCATGGAAAATGCCTCAGCGTATTATCTGTAAAGCTGAACACAATGACAAAGGTTCCAATCTTCGGTTTATCGTCACCAATCTTGAGAATAACAATCGCCGAATGATTTATGAAATCATTTACTGCGGCCGGGGTGCCATGGAACTGATGATCAAGGAACATAAGAATCATCTTCGTTCAGACAAAACATCCTGTTCAAGCTTTCTGGCCAATCAGTTCCGTTTGTTCATACACAGTATGGCTTATGTACTGCTGCATGCATTCCGGGAAAAATGTCTGAAGAGCACTCAGTTTTCCAAGGCGCAGTTTGATACAATTCGGCTGAAGATATTGAAACTGGGTGTAAGGGTCATGTATCTAAGAACAAAGATTAAAATTCATCTTCCATCGTCGTGTCCTTATCAGGAGGATTTATTCAGGATATGGCAATCCTGTGTAACATGACTGAATCAACGATATCTGATAAATCAAATCGGATGGGAGTAGTACGCCCTGATTATCGTAAAAATGTGTTTTTATCCATCGGTGGGCACTTGAAAACCGGCCACCCGGCATTATCAGATCAAATTTTCAAAGAACTGTGTTCAGATATTTTGATCTCAATGATTTTTATATCATTTTTTTTGTTTTTGCTTTTTTTGTGAATTATTCAGGCTAAAATATCTTCCTTTATATCATCATTTCTTATTACATCTAAATTATTATATGAGATATATGCGAGTTGTGCCAACATCAAGTTTAATGTTCGGGTTAAAGCGACAGTCATACATCTATTTTTACCTAGCATTTTTTGAAAATATCTTCCACCCATTCCAGCCAGAACTCCCTGTAGCCCTCCTAATACACCGATTGATGCATAATCCCAGAAATCACGTTCTTTTAATTCAACACCATATTCAATATCTTTCCACACATCTGCAGCAATAAATCCAGCAATTGATGTACCAAAGCCAATTGCGAAATCACGTATCATTTTTCTATTTTTAAATTGCATTAAAAATATTTTTAATGGCGATGCCATTTTACCTAAAATACTCATAACACTCATATTATGAGCCAATTGAGGTAAATTGGTTAGGCCACTCTCACCACTTGGATCAAAATAATTCACAGGATCAGCATTCGCATACAAATACCGATGCAGACTCGGCGGGTCGTAGATAGAGCCTTCAAAAGGATCGACCGTACTAAGCCGCCCGATACTCTGATTGTAATACCGGGCCCGCAAATAGTACTGGTCCAGATCAGGATCGAACTGTTCGCCCCTGTACAGATAGTTGTTTGAAGTCGCGCCGGTGCGGATGAGTAACTGGCCAAAGGCGTTGTTTTGTAGCTATAGGTGTCGTTGAATTGAAATTGTCAAAGGACAGATTTCATTTTTATACATATTCTTTGATATTGTCTATGATATTCAGAATAATTATTTTCTTATAAATAAATGATTTCATTCTATATAATTCTTATATTTTTTAATAAACTTATCATAATTAATATAGACCATAATTAAAAATGAGTTAATTATTATCAGTATAAAGTGTAACTCATGAATTAATCCCCATTCAAAATCTGCAAATTTAAAAAATATTAGAGGAGTAAATGCAAAAATAAATGTTATAAGAATGGGACCTATAATACTTTTAAATAGGAATTTGAACCTTGATAAATAAAAATAAAGAAAATAATATAGAATGCCCCATAAAACCGAAATTAAAATTATTCTTAAATCTAGAGTTATTTTTAAAATAGTA
>JAFGOZ010000137.1 GCA_016926235.1 Bacteroidales bacterium
CAACACATGGTATGGCGCATGCGGATATTGTTGGTTTACAGGGTTTGCGTCTCGTAAAAAGGTCAGCGTAAATTGATAAGAAATCGCTTCGTAAACCCGCACGTCGCCATACCATCGAACGTTAGCCCCCATTCTCCCTATACCAAAGACATTGATTACTTAAGCTAACGGGGTAAAATTTTGGTTGGATCTTTTAATTTTGTCTCCTCTATGCAAGGCCGTTTTTTAAAATGTTACGAATAAGTACGAGCGCCATTCTGGTTGAGATGTTTGCGATGATTACAGTGGCGGTCCCGTTTTTCGGGAACCCCGTTCAGAATATTTACTCTGCCGAAAGCACATCTCCATAGAGACCAACCAAAAAAAGGAATGATTATGGAGCAAGATTCAATTTCAATGAAGATTATCAACCCCAAAGCAGCGGGAATTGATATCGGGAGTCGGTCGCATTGGTTTGCCATTGGCCAAGAAGACAAAGATGTCCGAGAATTTGGAGTGTTCAATGAAGATCTTTTTGACTTGGCAGATTGGTTAGCCGAAAACCAAATCCGGACCATTGCAATGGAAAGTACCGGCACATATTGGCAAAACCTCCATGCGGTACTTATTGCCCGGGGGTTCGAGGTAATTCTCTGCAATGGAAAATTTACTAAAAACATCAAGGGGAAGAAGACCTATATCAAAGATTGTCAATGGATTCAAAGACTTCATTCCTTGGGTTTATTGAGCAGTAGTTTTTTACCAGATGTTCAAACCGAGCAGCTTCGTACCTATTGCAGGCACAGGGCCAATCTGCTTAACACGGCAGCATCAACCTCAAAGAAAATGCAAAAGTACCTTCGATTGCTGAATTTAAGGTTAGATGTAGTGGTTAAAGACATTTGCGGACTTACCGGATTAAAAATCATCCGAAGCATATGCGAAGGTGAAACCAATCCTCAGAAACTGGCTGAATTGCGACATTACAATTGTCGCCGATCAGAACAGGAAATAGCCCGTGCACTGCAATCAAATGGTAGGCCTGATTACCTGTTTGCTCTCAAACAAGAACTTGAAACCTACGACCATCTACAACTTAAGATTCAACAATGTGACATTGAAATCGAACAGTTTCTGAATCAAATCATCGACAATGATGACAATAAGAAGCAGCATTACATCGATCCCAAATCACATAAACGAATCAACAAAAACACACCTAAGAATATTGACCTGAATTTAAAAGCATATCAAATGCTGGAAGGTGTTGATGTACTCGCTATTGAAGGACTTAGCCATTCTACGGTTTTAGCTCTTATCAGTGAAGTGGGCTTAGATGGCATTAAACGTTTTCTCTCGGGTAAGCATTTTGCAAGCTGGCTAAGGTTGGCACCAAACAACAAAATCAGTGGAGGAAAAGTACTCTCCAGCAAAGTCCCTAAAGGCAGCAACCGTTTAAAAATAGCTCTCAGAAATGCTGCCAATGCCATCGGAAATTTAAAAGAGTCGACTCCATTAAGAGATTTCTTTCAAAGGATTAACTTCAGAAAAGGCAGAACTTCGGCGGTTATTGCTACCGCTCGTAAACTGGCAGTTATTATCTGGAATATGGTGGTAAATAATACGCAATATGTGAATCCTGAAGGGTATCTCTTTCTTGATCAAAAAAGAAAGCTCGGATTAACCAAAAGAATTAAAAAGCAAATCGATAAATTTGGATTAAATCCTGAAGATCTAGGTTTTTCAACTATCTGATTTTCAAGGTTAAATATTTACGTTAGTCAGAATTAAAAAAAGAAAACAATATGAATAAAATATTCGGATTATTAATTGTTTTGGCATTGTCTTTTCATGCAAAAGCACAAACACAGTACAAAGATTTTGTAGTGTCTTATAAAAACATTATTGGATTAACAGAAAAAGGGGAACTTATTATTTTCGACAAAGAAAATAGAAGAAAAACTGACAATATAGATACTCCATCCAAAGCAGTTTTATTGACAAAAAACAGATTAGGAGAAATTGTTGTTGTTGACGAAAAAAACAGAGTAAATAAGTATATAAAAAACAAGAATACTTGGGAACAAATAGTAAATACAAAAACAAACATATTCGGAGTCCTCTTTGATAGTGAAAATACTTGCTATATAATCACGGAAGATGGAATTGAAAATACGAAATCAGGGAAAATATATTTTTCAAAAAATTCATTAAATCATCAAATTCATTATAAGAACAAATGGGGGAAACCTTACACTTATTACATTGACAATAATAATAGAATTTGGATTGGATTTGGGTATGGAGAATGGGGTGGAAATATTTTCATTTTTGATACTAAAAAAGGGGAGTTTTTAACTCCGAATTATGGGGAATTTGAAATTGAACTTTGGCCAATTAAATCATTCTTTGAAACCAATGACAATGTATTTGTTTCATCAGGTCTTCAACATATGATGACAAGTGGAATCCTTGTTAAATTTGATAATTTAAATGCAACTGAATTTTATGAAAGTAAATCTGATTGGAGTGAACCTCAAGGGAAAGATACTATCCAAAATATGATTGAAGGAGAATATATCGGACCTGCTACGTTTAATAAGTTTAACAACTCAATCTATTATTATTCGCAGGAAGGAATAAAGAAAGGGCAATTAGATAATGATTTAAGTAAAAAAGGGAATTGGGAATTAGTTATTAAGCCAAAACTGCATTGGAAATATGGACAACCTGATGCTGTTGGTTCACCAATGAATGTTCTGAAATTAGAAATCTTGGATGAGAATAAATTGATATTTTTGTCTCAAAATGATGGAATAGGGCTATTTAACGGAAAGGAATTGATAATGTTAAAATGATGAATAACGGCTTACAACACGCAATATAGCAAAAGGGGGGTTTAGTGTTTATTTGAACTATTCTACCCCGCATGAAATTCTGTAAGGGCGGACAATAACGCAACCCGCATTCCGCCTCATGCTATATTGCCACACGTTGTAAGCCATTTTGGAGAACACCCTGCACATTGACAAAAACCTAATCAGATATGAAAACAAAAACTTTAACGATTATTTTTCTGACTTTAACAACATTGATTTCATTCGGTCAACAAAGACAAAATGGATTAATAATTCCAAATGATTTCAGCGATGATAATATTTGTTGCATCTATTCACCAAGTGATGGTTTTACAGTTTTTGACAAGCCAAACGGCAATAAGATTGGTGTACTGACACGAAATGCAAAATCAAATGAGGAAAGCGAACCTGAGTATAAGATTTTCTTTGTTGACAGTAAGACAAATGCAGAAACAAAGATTGATTTAAAAAATTTCAAAGAGATTGGATACGAGGTGATGAGTATTACATTCTTCAAACGGACAAATGGATTTGTCAGGATAATGAATGAGTCAGTTGACTATTGGTTAAACGAAAAAGAGATTTCGGATAAAAATTTTAAAGTAATAGATTGGCAGCAATTTTATACCGAGATGTCAGGTCAACTTATGGGATTTTATGCAAATGACCCTGGACTTGATTTGAAAACGGAACCGACAGATAATTCAACAACCAAAAAAACTTTACACGGTGATTTATTTGAGATAACACCGACCAATGAGACAAATGGTAACTGGACAAAAGTAAAAGTTAAAAAATATAAAGAACATCCGTGCGGGACAGATTTAGATGATAAGGATAATATTGAGTTTGAGATTGATGGATGGATAAAGGTCGTTGATAATAATGGACAACCCCAATTATGGTATTATTCGAGAGGATGTTAAAAGAAAAACGGCATACAACACTTAGCCTCCAATCAAGCGTTGCTTGCATACGCTTGACATTGGAGGATATGTTGAACTAAACATTTGCCTAAAAAACAGA
>JAFGOZ010000138.1 GCA_016926235.1 Bacteroidales bacterium
AGCCCCAACCAAACAGGGTAAAGGCCTTCCTGTAAACGATAACCCAGCCCTGGAGAAAGAGGCTGATGAGATGGGAGCAAAAGCAGCCCAGGGGAAAATGGCAGATGTGGCAGGAAGGGGGAGAGGGGTGCAGAGGCAGATTCAGAAAGAAGATTCAATTGCTAAGGCTAGGAATGGAAGTAGTGTTTTGCAATCTTATGAGGAAGAGGGAGTTGAAAAAGGAGTCTTAAGTATTCCTAATTTCTTCAATGTTTGGGCAAATAGTGATGGTACTATAAAAGTGGTGATATACAACGCTGAAGGTATTGCTTCTGAGTATGAGAAATCAACTATTGAAGCAAAGCGAAACTGGATTGTTGATAATTATAATTGGAATGGGATTGTAGGTATTATGAAATATGTATCCGAGAATGATGCAGAATTTACATATACCAACCCCAATAACCTTACTGGTACAACAGATGACAATTCTCTAATAATTCCCGATAATGGTGTATTAGGAATAGTAAGAATTCAACTGCAAAATGCTATTGAAAGTAATAATGGAGAAATTACGGCAGAAAACGTTGACGCAATTATAAGTTCTGTTGATGGATTACCTGGTAGCTCTTTTGCAACAATAATGGGTGAAACCTCACAGAATACGCTTCGCGATGAAGGTGATAATACCAATATGCAAAAAGCTGATGGTACAGATATTGAGATACCTGATTTTGGTTCAGATAGTGAAGAAACCCTATATGATTTTATGCGCGATATTACCCTTGCAAGAAACGGTTTATGGAGCGATGAAGATAGCATTGTTAATTTAACAGGTTTAAGGCGGGAACTGGAAATTTCTGAAGCAGAAGACCATCAGGTACAATGGAACGATACAATGGCTGCCAGCTGGATTGAAACAGATGCTGAAGGTAATGAGATTAAACATTGTAAGCATTATACTGCTACGACAGAACCAGGAAATAGGGATTCAAACAGAATGATGGCTCCACAGACTATTACTGTTCTAATGGGATTACATAAAGGTAGACAACCAGCTGGGAGAACTTGGAGCCCCTTAATAAAGGGAAGCGATATTGACAATAATGAATATGATTTTGATACTGATAATTCGGCTGGAATGAATTTTCATCCTGGAGGAATGGGGGGCTATCGGGGTAAAATTGATGTAACACCAGATAAACTTTCAGGTTTCCCTGGACAATATGGTGCGAAAACAGAAAATGACTTTAGTGATAATTTACTATTAGGGGAAGCTTTTTACATTCTTTCAAAGTATGGAACAGATTGGGATAAGAGTGCTTATGATTATTTAAAAACAGCCAGAGATACTGCAATAGCAACTGCTGAAAATCAAAGAACTGAGGAGCAAACTAATTCTATTTCGGATTATGAAAGGATAACAACCATTTTATCTGATAATTCTTTTACTACAGCAAGGAAAACCTATCTAAAAAACAAGATAAAGTATAGTTCTGAGGCTGAAGAAGAACATTTAGATGGAGATGCTACAACGGCATTAGGTATATCTACAGCTAACTTAGAGGACGGTAGCTTGGAGATTTCAGAAAATGTACATTTAGCTTCAGAAGGTTGTCAGGTTATTTATGGCGCAAAAACATTTTATGATTATTGGTGGAATACCATAAATAAAGCAGAAGATTCAGGCCAACGTCGTTGGTATTACACTTTAATAAACATAACTGATCCATATAACGAAATAGAAACACAGGAAGGAGAACTAAATGAATAAATTAAAAATAATTGTGTTAACATTCTTAGTAGTTTTTTCATTTGTGTGTGCAGCACAGACAGAATTAGAAAAAAGTATTGAACTTTGGAAAAATCAATTAGATTATATTGAGTTTTTAAACAACAACGATGTTTCTTCTGCATTTTTGTATGAAGATGCCAGCTATTTAGGAATATTTGGTGTGAATAATCACAAAATTAACATGCGATTTGATAAGGTTTCTAAAGTTTCAGATGAAAAATATTCTGTTATTGGGAAGAGCAGGCTAAAAGGTAAAATTGTAGGTTTTACAGGAGAAATAAATATTGAACGTGTTGAATTTAATAATTTTGATATTGATAGTAAAGAGTTGTGGTTGATACTTGTCGGAACATACAAGTTTCTTGAGGATGATAAAAATGGTTTTTTTGAGGGTAGCTATAGAAAATATTTAATTTATTCATGGAAAGATAATACAATTACGTATGCAGATAGCCACATGGAATTAAGTGTTCTTGAGGGTTATGCGGGGAAATGGGGGAGTTTAGTTTCTGGGGAAGTGTATTCTTGTCATTTTGGATTTAATAGATATTCAGAAGAATTAGGAGGAGATTTCGATAATAGAGGAGGTGAACCTTTAATGAATTCAAAATATAAAAAACAAGGTTGGTCATCTCATTTTGTAAATGAGCATATTGGTTCTTATGGTAACGTAGACCGTAATGATAAATGGTGGATTGAAAAATAATTTACTACTTGAATCTAACTAAAAATAGATAATATGAGAAACATATTGGCTTTAATAAATTTTGTCATGTACTTAGATGTTGTAGATATAAGACAATACAATTCTAATAGGATTAAAAGTTTACTGAAGAATGGGAGAAATTAAAATTTACAAACTAATTATCTGGGTTCTGATTCTGTAATTATTTTGTTTTTTTTTAAAAGAGGATGGAACCCCAGTTAGTGCGCGTTTGTAACGAGTTCCGTAAAAGATTTTTAAACACTTTAAATAAACCGTAAAACCAATCCCATGAATATCTCTTTCGACAAATTCCTAGATTTTATAAAACAGTGGAGTGCAGGTCGCCTGGCTGTTTTGGTACTATTAATTGGCGAACTTATTGTTAAGCTAAAAAAAGACACTCATTTTATTGAACCTTCACTGCTTTTCAAATTAATTTCCATGGCCATATTAATTGAAGTGCTTGAAAGTATATTCGGTAAAATAAAGCCCGATGGCAAAGGGTTTTGGCTGTATCTGACTTCCATTATTTTATCCATTGGTGGAATTCTAATTATAGCATTTTCGGTAATCTTTAACTTTTCTGCACATAGCTAAAATATCCGAAGAATTATCATTCAACTTTCGCAAGCTCTAATTAACCCGCTTGCGGTAGGTTTTTGAAATTCAAGTATTTTGTAAGCCTTTCATTTTCAGTGAATA
>JAFGOZ010000139.1 GCA_016926235.1 Bacteroidales bacterium
CTTTCATTTTCAACAAGAGAACCAATATTACCAATTTTCTGGCAGGATAATTATTTCTCATTGTTACCGGGCGAAAAACGTACCATAGAGATGCAGGTTGATGCCTCACTGGTTACAGAAGGAAAAATACTTTTTAAACTTAATGGATGGAACCTTAGGGCAATTAAAGAACAGGAACTGACAGTCCCATAGATACTTAAATATTTAAAATTTACTATTTAAACAATGATATATAAAGTAATATTGAAATGAACAAATGGAACAAATTAAATATAGCCACTCCACGATTGTTATCGGGAGGAACTATCCCGATAGTTTTCGGGACACAAGGTTGTTACAAAGCCATTGATAATAAAATATTGTAAAGTGGTTAATTACATTTGACTTTATCAACGAGCACACGATTATTAATAAAAAGGTATCAATGGGTTGAAAAATATTAAAATATAACTTAACAATATGCTTTACTTAAAATCATTCAAAAACAGGTGTTATTATATAAAACAAACAGTAATTTTATTTGCCTTATTTGTATGTATAATTTCAGGTTGCGTTCAAAATCAGGATAATATTGGACGAAAACAATTGTTCGATTTTGATTGGAAGTTCTATTTAGGTGATACTCCTTCAGCCAAATTGATGAATTTCAACGATACAGCCTGGCGAAACATTGACCTTCCACATGATTGGAGTATTGAAGGTAAAATAGATCCAAAAAATCCAACAGGTGGTTCAGGGGGTTATTTTCCTGCCGGAATTGGATGGTACAGGAAGGTCTTCAAAGCCCCCTGTAATTGGAAAGGTAAAATTATATCAATTTATTTCGAAGGGGTTTACATGAATTCCGAAGTTTTTATTAATGGTAAATCACTGGGGATTTATCCCTATGGCTATTCCTCTTTTTGTTATGACTTGACACCATATTTGGATTTTGGCCATGAAAATGTTTTAGCCGTGAGGGTTGATAATTCGCAACAGTTAAACTGCAGGTGGTACAGTGGTTCTGGTATTTATCGCCATGTTTGGATGATGGTTACCGATCAGGTGCACGTGGCACAATGGGGCATTTCCATTAGAACTCCCGATGTAACTTCTGAAAATGCTACTGTACAGATAAAAACGTTAGTAAAAAATGAAACTGATACTCCACAAAGTATTGCCCTCAAAACCATGCTCCTGAATGAAAACCAGAAGGGTTCCGGGGAAAATCAAATAAATTTAGAACTTCCTGCCAATAGCGAAAAAGAGGCTTTGCAAACCATTGTGGTATCGGCCCCCTTACTTTGGTCGCCCGAATCGCCACATCTGTACCAGGCAAGAATACAGGTAATACAAAAAAAACAAGTACTGGACGAAACCGAAACCAATTTCGGGATCAGGTCTTTAAAATTTACTACTGAAAATGGGTTTCAACTCAACGGTAAAACTGTTGAACTAAATGGGGGGTGTGTACACCACGATAATGGCTGTTTGGGTGCTGCGGCCTTCGACCGTGCCGAAGAACGACGCATTGAACTACTTAAAGCTGGTGGGTTCAACGCGGTAAGAACATCACATAACCCACCATCAGAGGCTTTCTTAAATGCATGCGACAAATTTGGGTTAATGGTTATTGATGAAGCATTTGATGGGTGGCAAGCCAATAAAAACCCATATGACTATGCTATATATTTTGATGATTGGTGGAAACGCGACCTGGAAGCAATGGTGCTTCGCGACCGCAACCACCCTTGTGTTATCATGTGGAGCATAGGCAATGAAATAATTGAAAGAAAAGAGCAGGAAGCAGTTGAAATTGCTAAAATGATGGTAAATACAATAAAAAAAATAGACTCAACCCGTCCTGTTACATCGGCAATGACCACATGGGACAATGATTGGGAAATTTTCGACCGATTGATGGCAGCACACGATGTTTGCGGGTATAATTATCAGTTGTTTCGCGCACCTTACGATCACGACAGGGTTCCTTCAAGAATAATTGTAAATACAGAATCGTATCCACGAAATGCATTTAATATTTGGCAAATGGTAAACAATCATAATTACATTATCGGCGATTTTGTATGGACAGCTATCGATTATCTGGGCGAATCCGGTATCGGAGCCTTCTATTATCCTGGCGAAAATGCTGAAGAACATTGGCAAAGCGACCGCTATCCATGGCACGGGGCTTATTGTGGAGATATTGACCTCACGGGGTGGAGAAAACCCATATCGCATTACCGGAGCATACTTTATAACAACAATGAGAAACTTTATATGGCGGTTCGCGAACCAAATCCTGCGGATGCTGAAATTAAATTAACCGGTTGGGCAGTATGGCCTACTTGGGAAAGTTGGACCTGGCCGGAATATGAAGAAAAAGACATACATGTTGAAGTGTATTCGAAATATCCCAAAGTAAGGTTGTACCTCAATGATAAATTAATCGGGGAACAGGCAACCACTGGCGAACAACAGTTCAAAGCCATATTTTCAGTGTCATATTCGCCAGGTACGGTTAAAGCTGTAGGTGTAGAAAATGATAAGGAAATTGAATCGACTACTTTGAAAACTTCCGGTGAGGCCACCAATATTAAATTAATCGCCGACCGTAATGAAATATTGGCCAATGGGCAGGATATGTCTTTTGTTATTGTTGAAATAACCGATACAGATGGAGTTTTACAGCCAAATGCGGCAAACCGGTTACAATTCAAGATTGAAGGGCCCGGTATAATTGCAGGGGTAGCCAATGGCAATATGAAAGACAATGGCGATTATGTGGGCAATACACGCGAGGCTTGGCACGGACGGGCACAGGTAGTGATAAAAAGTACCCATCGAAATGGCAACATAAAACTAACGGTAACTTCCGCAGGTTTAGCAGATGCTATTTTAATTATTAAAGCAATACAGGAAAAAAATCTCTAGTGTATAATATAAAAACAAGAACTATTAACCTAATAAATAAACAAAATGAAGAAGTATCTTTTATATTCAATTGTTGTATCTATCATTTTACTTTCTTCCGGATGTAATCATATAAAAGCACCGTCCCCCTGTGGACCAGTGCCAACCGAAAACCAGATGAAATGGCAGGAAATGGAATATTATGCTTTTATCCATTTCTCGCTGAATACTTACACCGACCAGTCGTGGGGATATGGCAATGAAGACATCAGCCTGTTTAATCCTACAGAGCTCGATTGCCGTCAGTGGGCACGAATTTGTAAAGAAGCAGGTATGAAAGGCATTATCATTACAGCCAAGCACCATAGTGGATTTTGCCTTTGGCCTTCGGAATATACCGAATATTCGGTAAAAAATGCACCATGGAAAGATGGAAAAGGCGATGTTGTTCGTGAATTGGCTGATGCCTGTAAAGAATATGGCCTAAAACTGGGTATTTATATATCACCATGGGACAGAAACCATCCTGAATATGGCAGGCCAGAATATATTACATATTTCAGAAACCAGATTAGGGAGGTGTTAACCAATTATGGAGAAATATTCGAAATTTGGTTTGATGGAGCCAATGGCGGAACCGGTTATTATGGCGGCGCCGATGAAAACCGTATAATTGACCGTACAACCTATTACGACTGGCAGCCAACTTATAAAATGATACGTGAGCTACAACCCAATATTGTGATATGGAACGATGGAGGTGACAGGGCCGATTTGCGTTGGGTAGGAACCGAAGAAGGTTTTGTAGGTGAAACTAACTGGAGTTTGCTAAATGGAACAGGTGAAGTTGAATGGGGAATGTTGCATTTTGGTTTAGAAAATGGTGATTCCTGGGTGCCGGCTGAAGTGAACACATCTATCAGGCCCGAATGGTTTTATCATCCTAGTGAAGACAACAAAGTTAAATCGGTGCCCAAATTGGTGGAAACTTATTACCATTCTATTGGAAGAAATGCAACCTTACTGCTCAACTTCCCGATCATGCCCAATGGCCTGATTCATGAAAATGACGAAAAAGTATCGCTTGAATTTGGTAAAGTCATTGAAGAATCATTTGCTAAAAACTTTACCAAAAAAGCAAAAGTAGAAGCATCTAATGTTCGGGGAAATGCTAAGAAGTTTTCAGCAATAAATGTTGTTGACAGTGATAAAGAGACCTATTGGGCTATTGATGATGATGTAATAAAGGCAACATTAACAATAGATTTTGGAAGGCCAACTTTATTTAATCGTTTTTTAGTTCAGGAATATATCAGATTAGGACAACGTGTAAAAGCTTTTAATATTGAAGCTTTTGTTGATGGGAATTGGAAAGAACTGGCAAATGCTACAACAATTGGATATAAACGTATTTTGCGTTTTTCCGTTGTCGAAGCAGCAAAAGTCAGGATTAACATAACTGATTCAAAAAGTTGTCCGTTAATTTCCAATATTGGTATTTATAATGCACCGGTATTCCTTGATGCACCCTTAATTGCAAGAAATCAATCTGGTTTTGTAACCATTACTACAAACGATATTGGACCAATTTTTTACTATACCTTAGACGGTAGTGAACCGAATCTAAAATCAAATATGTATACAGGTGCCTTTTTTGCTGACGGAAAAGTAAATATAAAAGCAATTGTTTATGATCCTTCTTCAAATAAAAGTAGTCCGGTTGGCCAGGAAAAATTCGATATTTCAAAAAAGGATTGGAAAATTGTCGGAATAGAAGATGGAGAGTCCGCAAAAATCTTTGATGGAAA
>JAFGOZ010000140.1 GCA_016926235.1 Bacteroidales bacterium
CATAATTTTATTAATGATGATTTTTGCTTATCCAAGAATTATGAATTATTATCAAAGCGGAAAAAGTAATGCAAAGGAGATTGTAAGTACAATCATTTCAGAAGATATCACTGAAGGAAAACTCCTTGTAATGCCAGGTTATGAAACTAAGATTTACGAGGTGTATTTTAAGTACTATTTCCAAAAGGATAACATTGAAATATTATCCACAACGCTAGATGACCTTGATATATATGAGAAATCGGCAAATAAAATCTATCTGGTGTTACCAATAAAAAATTATGACCACAATAAAATCATCTCCAATGGATACAAACCAGTAGTAACTCCGGAAAGTGTTTGCTCAGGTTTACGAGTGCTGTACAGCAAATCAAATAACTAATTTAGGGTAAATAAGAAAGTGACCAACTATCAAAAGATTTCAATAATAATTCCCAACCTGCATTCTCCAATCATTGACCAAACTTTGGATTCATTAATTAATCAAAATATTTCAATACCCTATGAAATTATTGTTGTTGGCCAGGATAAATTTGGAAGCGTTGAAAGCTATAATGATGCGCGTATAAAATTCATAAAAACTGCTGAACCCACACCACCTGCCATTGCCAGGAATATGGGGGCAGATTCATCAACAGGCGATTATCTTGTATTTACCGATTCAGATTGTGTTGCAGCAGATGACTTTCTGGCGATGCATCTGGAAGCAAATAATGGAAATCCATTCAGAATGATAGGAGGTGCGGTTTCGATTGACAATGACCAGAACTATTGGACACTGAGTGATAACATCGCCACCTTTCATGAGATCCTTTCACACACTGAGCCTGGTAAAAGAGATATTTTGCCCTCATTAAATCTCAGTCTTTCGAAAAAATTATGGACCGAATTAGATGGTTTCGATCCAAATTATCCCAAAGCAGCTGGTGAAGATGCAGACTTTTCTTATCGAGCCAGAATGATGAACAGTGAAGTTGTCTTCACACCAAATGCTGTTATTACACATCTTCATAAAAGAGATAATTTGAATTCGATCCTAAAACACGCTTATACCTTTGGCGAATATTCAATAAAAATCGACCCCAAGTATAAAGCAGATAAATCTTTACCTGTTTTTATAATTAAGAGTCCCTCGCTATTAAGAGCCCTCTCCCCAATTTTAGCCCTTGGTGTTATCTTAAAAATTATCTTCATCGAGAAATTGCCCTTTAGATTCTGGCATACTTTACCAGTTGTTAAACTTGCTAAAATTGCATGGTGTTTTGGCGCAAGTAAAAAAATTAATACTACTTAAAGATAAATTTAATTAATTACAATTCCCCCCCTGACATGAAAATTTATATTCTTTTATACGAGATTTAATCGAGTTGATCTTCGGTTAAATCTTGCACCAAAGAAGGTACTTGCCCTATCATCGTGAAAAAATGAGTGGAATTTCATCAATATGACCACTCTCAAATTCTAAAGATGAGGGTGTTTATTCCAAGTTGTCTCCGAACAACCGCCCAAAAATATAAATTTGAAACCATCATTGATATTGATGTCCCAATAGCAGCACCAATCATGCCAAATTTTGGGGAAAGGGCAAATGTCAAAACGATGTTAATTATTGTGGCGGATGTTACACCTTTGATGACAAAATTTTCCTTTTGAGTCATGTTCAATAAATATCCCACTGAACCAACAGATGAATTAATACACTGACCAACCAAAAGAATAATCAGAGGGAAATAGGAGCCGACAAATGGTTGCCCATAAGTAAATGATAACAATTGCCTGCCAAAAATTATTAATATTCCCGTAATTATGATATTGGCGAAAAAAGCCATCCTGGCACTAATTCTTACAAGTTTCTGAAGCCTATCCATCTCTCCATTAGAATACATACTTGCAAATTGAGGTGCTACAACAGTATTAATAACCTGTAAGGCAAAGGATGAAAGGATCGAAAAACTCAGCGCTGTTTTGTATAAACCAATTTCAGAAGAATTAGCAAAGAGACCTAAAATAAGCAGGCTCGATTCATTATTTAAACGATTGATTCCATTAATGCCTGCAAGGGGTATTGCACTTAAAAGCCAGGCTTTCCCATCTTTCTCAGGAAAAGTATTTTTTATATCACCAGGAACAAACTTTTTAATGATGAATATTCCCACTACCAATGAAATCGCGGCAGCAATGATTCTAAGAACCATTGCTTGTTGAGGGCTTATCTCAATTTTGAGAAATCTTGAATAAACTAAAACCAGGAGAATTAACAATCCCGGAATTAAAACTTGTTCAGCCAGCTGACCCAGGACAATTTTTTTCAGTCCCATCAACTGTGCAGCTTGTAAGTGAATAAATGAAAGTAAAAACACAAGGACTAACCCAAGATAAAAAGTGGTTTGGTAGTTCTGATCAAATGATCTTCGGAAGATTAAAATACCAATGATTCCTGCAATAATTATGGTTGAAGTTAATATTGTGATAGTTCGACGAGCCCAAATCCACAAACCTTTCACTTTCCCCCACTCTTGAACTGCTATGTTACTTGCTGTCTCTCGAATAACAAGAATTGGCAGACCAAACTCAGCCGGGATAATTAGAATAGCGATCACTGACATCGTGTAACTGAATACGCCCCAACTCATTACACCTAATGCCCTGACCATCACTACCCCCATAATGAATGAGAATATTATGTAGATTAGCCTGAGTAAAAGACTTCCAAGACTATCACGAATAAGTTTGGATTTCAAATCTCTCCGCCCTAGAAGCTGTTTTAAATTAAGACCGTTGAACATACCAAATCTCCATTGTAATAATTATGCCATATAAATTCTATACTCTTCACTGACAAGCTCCACCGCTATAAAACTTTTAACTTGGAAATTTTTCTCTGGATAGATAATAAACAAAACCAAAAATGAAAAAGACAAAGATTTCACTTAACAGGAAAAGGACCTGTTCAATCCGAAAAAAGTGAAGGCAGTTATTATTTAATCAAACAAACAAAGATCTAAGCTGAATTTATGCTGGATCTCTCAGGCAAGAAATTCAAGTAGTCAGATGACCGTTGCTAACCACTGAATGAACACAAATATAATAGAGGGATTTGAGAAATTATTAACTTGTGTCTATTACCAATTAAAGAATCCTTGCACCTAGAGAGTAAAAATGCTATAGTGAAGCCTGTTTATCAGGTGCCTTTTCCCTATACTTTTGTTATGAATTGAAGTAGATAAGATCGAATTTTTTATACCTGATTTAATCAACAAAAATCTGTATGATATTCTTTATTGATGGTATGATGCAGTGGGCAGAAGTTTCCCTTCTACCTGATACATCAAATTAATGTAAACAACGGGAATATCATTAGAAATCTACATCTAATACTTAAAGAAGGCAAAAACCATTCAACATTATCCTTCTTGAAATGTCTTTGTCACAAATCTTCTGTCGAAAAATAAATTAAAACAAAAAGCTTCAGTTGATTATATACATTACAATATTATACTTCAATGAATTTCTCTGGATATCAAGGCAAGTCACTTAGAAAATTATCTTCATATTTAGCAAGAAATTATGCTCTAAAGGAAAGAACAAATGAATGACCCATTAATTAACAAAAAGATATTAATAACTGGAGCAAATGGGTATATAGGTAGGCACGTTGTAGAAACTTTATTAAATATTGGAATAAAAGTAATTGCAGTAGATATTGATTTTTCTGAATTCGATGAGAGAGCAGAAAAAATAAGAACCGATATTTTTACTAACCCATCAAAGGTCTTCAATAGACTATCAGAAGTTGATGCTTGTCTACACTTAGCATGGAAAAATAGCTTCAATCATTATTCCAAATCTCACATAGACAATTTACCTTTACATTTTAATTTTATTGAAGGATTGATTGATGCTGGTCTTCAACGGATAATTGTACAAGGTTCAATGCATGAAGTCGGATATTGGGTAGGGAAAATTGATGAAAATACTCCAACCAACCCAATAACATATTATGGCATTGGAAAAAACGCACTAAGACAAGCAACAAAAGTTCTTGCCTCTCGCAAAAATATTACTTTTCAGTGGATTCGTGCCTTTTACATTATTGGTGATGATATTAGAAACCACTCTGTTTTCACTAAGATACTTCAAGCTGAAAGGGAAAATAAAACTGTTTTTCCATTAACATCTGGCGAAAACAAATATGACTTTATTTCTA
>JAFGOZ010000141.1 GCA_016926235.1 Bacteroidales bacterium
GAACCACAATTTCACTTTGTTCATTCTGGTTTACAAATTCTATATCGGCATTAAACAAAGTTTAAAATGAACAAAACAGCCGCAGCGTATTGAAGCGTAAATGAAGGTTTGCGGAGGCTTTTGTGCCTGGTGTTGTTACGGAGTACTGCCGATGGCGACAGGGCAAGTGTAGTGAAGGAATGAGAAAAATGTGGCGAGGGTACGAGCCGCTTTTACGAATGAGTGAAACTACTCTTGCCTAATGCAGTTTTCACAAAGATTGTAGACTGTTAAGTTTTGTTTGAGGTTTTGAAGGAGTGAAGTACGAACGAAAACAAAACCTCAAAGTAAACGGTTAGCAGCAGCGGCCAACGCATACGTTCTTTTAGGCAAGTATAAGTTTTCGGAAAAATTGTGAAAATGTTATATACCCAGAACTTTTTCCAATTGGTGTAACATTTCGTTAAACTTTGACTTATTCGTATTTTTAAGAATGTTAATATTATGTAGTTTCCATTGAACAGCAGGGAATTCTTTTGCATTTTTTATTTCAAATCTTTCCCATTCGGGTAATCCTTTCTTAAGACTAATAAGAAAAAAACGATCATTTTCATCTAATCCAGAATGTAGCTCATCCACTAACTGCTGTCTGGTGTATTCGTAGTCGGCATAAGTGAAAGGAATACTTGCCATGCCTGAAAATTGGGTTTCAAATGAATGGCGCTGATCAATAAATAATGGTTTTATAACTTCGTGCATTGGACGCATGTGGGAGATCAATGACATTAAAAATCCTGTTTTTATCTCTTTGGTAAATCCTTCGTTATCGAGTAATAACCTGATATCGAAAAGATCCCTTGGATGCTGACGGTCAAGGGCTGCACATATTTTACCACCAAATAATTCGCCAAGCGATACAACGTTTGCTGCGGCAAACCGGCCAAAATATTCTTCCACTGAATTCTTCACCCTCATTAATCTTGTAGGATAAATGTGTCCTCGTGTTGTTGTATTGACTTCAATTTTTATTTGTGCCCCGGGTAACTGACAGTTGATTTTGACATCTTGTCCCTCGCGGGTAGTTCCAGTAACACTTATTCCCGGAATGGAACTCAATAGCTCCTCCCTTATTCTTGTCAGACCGTTTGATATGTTTACTAAAGCCTGCTCCCTGTTGTCCAAAGGCAAATAAGTTAAATCGATATCTACTGAAAGCCTTGGCATGTCGCGAAGGAATAAATTAATGGCTGTTCCCCCTTTTAACGCAAATAACTTTTCTTTTGCCACAAAGGGTATTGTTTGTAGCAGTAGGTCTACCTGTCTTGTATATTTTGGATCAATCATAAATCATTTAGCTCTTTGGGGATTGTTATTCCGAAATCGGCATTGTAAACGCCATTTTCTACTAATTTACGATCACCGGAACCAAGTTTTACCCCTGATAAATTAATGAACTGATACCAATGATGGTTAATTTTTCCGGCCATATAAAGGAATAATCTTTTCACTTTTATGGAAGTACAATTCTCCAGCAAATATTGTACAATAGCCGGACGAAGGTTTACCAAACCAGACATTACCTGAAAAAGTTCAATTAAATCAGTTTTATCAGGAGACAGAAAAAGTGCTTCAAGTATGGCACGCTCAGGAGTGGAAGCAGTAAGCTGAAATTGTGCAGTTTCATGTTCAGTTAGCCCTGTTTCTATCTTTAACATGGATGTACGGACCTGCATGATGGGTTCATTGGCAATTTTTTTTTTAAACCAGTTAGGTAATTTTGTTTGAAGCGGTGAAAAAAGATAAATCCGTTCGCTATCGGTACGAATATAATGTGAATAACCAGACATTGATAGGGCAGTTAAACCCCCGACATGAATTGGAAGTTTTAATTGTTTTTGTAAAGAATATATTCCTCCCTGCCAGGTAACTTTCTCTCCCGGACGCTTAAAAGCTCCCACGCCCACCGACTCGAGCCAGCCACTTTTCCGATAGCGTTGCTGCAGGTCATGTGAAAAACCATTTTTGGTTAACCATGAAGAAAGAAGTATTGTACCCGGAACATGAAGTTCAATTAGCTTCTTTATTTTTATTTCATTATTAGTACTCATAGTACAAATGTAGTAATAAATTTAAAGAACCAGGCTTATTTTTTATTGGAAATTAGCAGCACCGGCCAACGCAAGCGTTTTAAATGGGTTGACGAAGTTACCCTGAAGGGACAGGCGCGGGGCGCATTTGGGAGCCTGTTCCGGAAGGGTGAATGAGGAAACCCAATGTGGGTATGCTCGTGGGGCTATTTTGCATAATGCCCTTATAGGACGCGCAAGGTATGCCGTTTGTAGAAGGGAGGTGGTTGATGGGTACTACCGCCTTCGCCAAGGCTACGGCGGGTACTATAAGAAGGTGTTATGTAATAATAGCAATGCGAATTTTCAACTTAGTACGTACAGTGGTAATAAAAATAAACAGGGGCCACTTTTAAAAAATGCCCCTGCTTATAAAATCTCTTACTATTTGACTATCAATTTAAATTGATCTGTTTTGCTATTATTTGAAAGTACAATTAAATAGAGTCCAACTTTTGATGGTTTTTCCAACTGAACATTGGATTCTCCAATTAACTGTTTGTTTAATACAATGCGACCATCGACTCCAATTATTCTTAAATTATTGTAATCTCTAATATTAGCAACTGTCACTATTCCATCTGAAATAGGATTTGGATATACAAGAACTTTCTCTTCTACCTCATTCCCAGATTGTGAAATTAAGCCAGCAGACTTTAGGTTAAGTCCTGAAACTTCCATTTTGTCGAGGTTGGGACCTCCATTTGAAGTATTTGCAGTCAATCTTATTGTATTATTTCCAGCAATAAGATTTAGATTTAGTTTAAAAAAGGTGAAGTATTATTACCTCATCTTATCATTTTTTCAAATTTCAATTGTTAGTCAATTATTATTTCGTGCTATTCAAATTAACCACGACCATTGGGGTAGTATTTCTTTAGCGATCTGTTAGTGTTATCAATCGCTGTTATAATGATCAAGCTTTCACAGAATATTTACTGTTAATGTTTCAAACTTAAAGATGGCTTCTTTTAGATTCTACATATAATTGAAAAATTCACACCTGTTTTACAGGGAACGATTCCGGTAACGTTCCCGAGAAACAGCATTATATTAGCCTTGAGAATGGAATATGAACAGCGTCAGATTTTATAAGAAGATCACCTTTTCAACTTTCAAATAATTATTTCCTCTCACTACAGCATAGTATATTCCCGATTGAGGATATAAAAGCTCAAGTTTTATTTCATTCTGGTCAGAGGGACCTATATGCTGTTTATATATAAGAAATCCAGATTGATTTCGAATTTCAATCATGTAATCCTTTTGAATTTCATGATTAAAATGAATTATTAAATAATCATTGGCTGGGTTTGGATAGATCGCTACATCTAAGTTAGGAGTATCCACTATTTGATTCACCTCTGTCAAGATTTGGCTATACGGCCATAAAGTCCAATTACTAGGATCATTTCCATAATCTTCAAGTTCCTCTCGCTGCAAAAAGTAACCAGAACCATCAGCCTCTGTGGGCCATGGAGCTTTATCATCATAGTCAATCCGGTCTATTTGAATGTATTGAGTTTCGATTAATCCTTTAGAATTCTTTGTTCTTACAGGACTAAGCAGCTTTAGTGATTCACCTGAGTTTGATAAACGACCCTGATATTGAAATACATTTATTTCTGATGGAATCGAACCCTTTGTTTTAAATTCTTCCGGGTTTTGGTTTGTAAGAACTAAATAACTCTGTGGGGAAATTTTAACATAAGGCGGAAAAATAAAATCTATGCCATCAATTTTCCATGTGTTATCGGGGTATAGTTCATCATATAAGCAAACCACATTCTGGCTAATATTATTCAAGTATATAAATTCATTTTCTGAATCAGAATCATGATACATCAACTTAGAAATCACAATTGGCCCTACAAGCGGGTAAGAATTTTCCATTCCAAATGTATTCTCATCCTGAGCGACGAAATGTTTTTCACCAGTGCTTATTTCATAAGAACCGAAAGACACTCCAGGTAACTGTGGTCCATAGTATTGTCCATTCGAAAACCCAGTCAATTTCTCATCTTTATTTGTTTCAAATAAATATATTTCACCACCGGTTGCATTGAATAGGTTCTCCTTCTTAAATATATCATTTCCTATTAGGTCTTGCTTTCTAAATGCTACATAATTATCGCTTTTCAAAAATGTATTTTGAGGTATTTTAAATTGATTTGGTTGCGATTTGTCGCTTGAAATGTACCACCCAGAAATATCAATATTATTTACATCTTCATTGTACAATTCAATTCTCTCTGAAGAGCCTGATGCAGGATTTGTAAGGATTTCGTTAATCCTTACCTTCATGGAATATAAGCATTCAGGATCATCGTATCCGGGAGAACCACCAATGGAACAACTTGCCCTCCAATTTTCCCAATTCAATTGATCATCATATGGAGCTTTATTTATTGGAACCAGAGAGAAACCGTTCCCATCGGCAACGACCGGCCAAGGTAAATCATCGTCGTAACTCACCTCTGCAAGCGTATTGCCTACTTGGTCAGTAAGTACTATTCTCTCACCATTGTTGCTAAGATTTCCGGAATACTTATCGAAAACATTGGTGCAAGGGTATATCTTTTTAAATACATTTAGATTGGAGGCTAAAACAATTAATTGACCAGGATCAAGAATGCAATCAGTTTTAAATTCATATAGAATACCTTCCTCGAATTTACAGTTTCTTAAATTTACGGTTTCAATTCCAACATTTTTTAGTTCAACAAATTCCATGTCTTTTGATTGTAGCGAATCTACAGATGGTGGGTTATACATTAATTCAGTGATTGCCAGCTTAAGATTGTAATTAAGTTTAACCTCAGAAAGTGCACTCCATTTTCCATTACAATGCACTCTAGCTTTTATGACATTCGCAAGTTGCACGGAAAAACTTGAGCTATACTTTTGTGCAGAAGAATTAATCATATTTCTATCTGCACCTCCAAAAATCCTTGGATCTATCCCATCAATAGAAAAATAAATTTCACCTTCATTGTTCGGATTAAACATTTTCAATAATAAGGAACTGTTGGTTAACAGTTTTGCATTCGTAATATTTTGATCATCGTTCAAAAGCACCGGAGGTTTTAATTCTGGCAATACTTCTCTAAATTCATTTTCAAAGATCTCTACATTTTTGTCCAAAGCATTTGCTACATCTGCAACAGCCTTATGCCATACCGAATATGATGCTGGTGGTTTTTTCAAGTTGCTATTTATGTCTCCCCATCTTGCAGCTTCTCCAATTATTGCAGCACTATCTTGATTAGAATATCCCAAATAATTATTTAAACTTAGCCATCTTTCCTTTGCATTTTCATTAGTTAAAGGTCCATTATTATAAAGATTAGCATAGACCACATCTGCAAAAGTCATTCTAAAATCAGGATTAGAAATCATTGCTTTCCATACTCTTGAAGGCACAGCTCTTCCACCTCTGGAATCATACTCCGTAAGTAATGGTGAATACCATGCATGAGGTTTACCATCATTACCATAAGCGGCAAGGGACTTTTCAGCATCCCACATTTGAAAGAAACCCGGTTTTTCGGGATTGTTGCACATTAAAAAGTACCAGTTATTATCAGGCCAATCGCCTGCCCCACAAAAACAATGAGTCATTATGTACTCGGCAAAGCTTATTGGCTCAATTAGTTTCACAACTTTTTGATAATCGGCATCGTTCTCCA
>JAFGOZ010000002.1 GCA_016926235.1 Bacteroidales bacterium
AGCACGCCCACGTAGGGACCGGCAGGAACATGCCGGGTATTCTATATTAATACACTCAATTACGCGACATCGTGTCGCGGATAACGTACTGCATTACAGGCCGGGCAGGCGTTTCGCCCGGTCCTTGTAAATGCTGGGGTTAGTGCGTTTTGTTATTTTATGAAGCTCAGTTAATTCATTAATGATCTCAGGGAATTCTTTTATATGAGGATTATGTATAATCCATGAAAGTATTTTTTGATCTCTTTTTATTGCCTCCTTGAAATATTCTATTGGATCATTTTCATTTAAAAATAACTCATAAAAACCCAAGAGAAAATAAGCTTCCCCAGATTCATCATCAGCCTCTTTTGCGAGTTTAGCAAAATTCACCGCTAAATCATATTGTTCTTGTTCATATTTAAGACGTGAGAAACGACAAAAACAATATGCTGCATTGTATCCAGTGAAAGGTTGAGTACCTTTTCCGGATATTGAAACAAGGACATTTAAAATTTTTGCATTCTTTAAACAGTCAGCGCAGTAAACAGCATAGCTCAGAAAAGACCACCAATAAAATTGGTTTTCTTCCATGTTTTTATTACATTTTAGAAGCCCTGACAATGACAGTTCAATAGCTTCAATATATTTCCCTTCACGATATATCCTTGGAATTTTACCATTAAGAAAAGGGATAGTATTCGACACATATTTTCTAAGTGGGGGAATTTTAGAAACAAATAAATTAATAAGTCTACTTAATGTTATAAACCATGTTTTTTTATAAAATGGTATTTCAGTTGGAATCTCATTTTTGTCGAAATATATTAATTTAGATTCATTCATAATTTTTCATAGCACTAACGCCTGCATTACAGGCATGCGGTGCATACCTTTTAAGATTATTATTAGAGGTAACATCACGAACCTTAAAAGCCCGATTCGGCGATATAGTAGCATGTCCTTGTAGATGCTGATGTTATCTTTTTCTAGGGTCTTTTTAAAAATACCCGAATGAAATTAATAAAATATTTCATAAAGCACTTTCCTTAAATTTGCAGCTGTTTGGCCAGTTCCTCTTCGCGCAGGGTGAGGTGCTGTAGTGTTTGGTACCCCTTTCTTATCAAGAACTTTTCGAGCTGCCTCAAAAAGCCCTTCTTGGTTTGACATAGAAAGAAATATGACATGATTTGGTTTTAAGATATTAACAAGAGGGAGCAGATTATTATCAATACATCTTGAAATTACCAGTAGTGAAGGAACCTTGTCATTCATTGTTGGGCACATACATATATTTGAAAATGCAATATCTTCCCAATTTCTAAGGCCAGGACCTTCAAATAACGCTCGCCACTTTGAATTTCGCATTGTTTCCCATATTAATCGTGTTTCCCATTTAAATATAGAGGTGGCTGCTTCTTCATTGCGATATTTAGATAACCTTTCCTTTTGGTGCTCCCATTTTGTACTTGAAAAACCTGCTGGATTTCTGGCTACATAAAGTATTTTGGGATTACTCCTGCTATATGAGGGACCAACAAACCCAGCATACGGCCCTAAATTTGCTGGACTGAATCCAAGGTTTTCTTTATTCAACCATGTTTCGAGGTGCCGATCTATGGATAAATCGTCTTTGCGGCACTTATCCAATTGAGGGCATTTTGATGTTTTGTGCAACCACGCTTCTAACGATTTCATATTACGATCTCCTTTAAGATAATCGTGGCGCTGACCAGTGGCGCGGCGATTGCTGTGACGGAGTCACAAACAATCCCGTGACATCTGGTCGGCATGATGTTTCGCCGGGTCTGCGTTTATTGGGTTGTTAAGCGCAGTTTTTACATCTAGCTGGATCTATTTTGAAATCCATTTTTTCTAAACACTCAAGAGCTGTAAATGTATTAGGTGCAGTATTTTTAATCTCTTCCCATACCACCTTGAATTCAGGTTTATTTAGGTTATCCCTAATGCCATCATTCCAATCTTTCCACCTACTTTTACTAATACGATTTATTTTTCTCAAATATACTTGTTCATTACAGAGATCAAGGTAATTATAAATTAACTCACGCAAATTATTTTTATTACCATCTATAGTTTTACCAATTAAAGCATTAACTGGGATATTCATAGCAAGACTTCTAAATTGCTTGTCTAGACTATCTTCAAATGAAGTTTGAGCTATTTTTCGATTTTCCCAGAGCTGCCATGCAGCTATAATAACACCAATAGCTGTTGCTACCTGCGATATTATTTCTAACATGATACCCTCCTTATATGAAATAGCGCTTAACGTGTGCATTACAGGCCGGGTGGGGCAGGCCAACACACTCATTGATGGCAAGAAAGGTTGCCAATTGCCTGACAATAAAAAAGGCGAAAAAATAGCCCGGTCGTAGTAGATGCGATTGTTAGAAATTATTTTGTTTTTGCCTTATCTTTTATAGCTAAACAAAAGTCATTAAAATCAGATTTATTACCTGAAATTCGATCAATCCAAATGCCACTTCCATCTGTTGTTAATTCAATCTTACAGTTACCAAAAGCAATAGGTAATCCTACAGCAATTTCAAGGTCGTATCCTTGCTTCCATCCAGTGTCTTTAATTTTAGCATTGAATGAGGTCTCCATGAAGTTAAGTATTTCAACAGCTAGATCCATGGAGTATTTACCGGGCGTTTCTAAAATTAATGTTTTACCACTCTGGTATTCTGTAATAATAAAATTTTCTTTCATCTTTTCTTCATTGTTCTTTTCTAACGCGTGATAAGGAGTTTGCGGGTTACTGGTTCAGATGATCGATTAAGTATAAAGGCCAATGCGACTGTTGAATACCAATCGGCAAGAAAA
>JAFGOZ010000142.1 GCA_016926235.1 Bacteroidales bacterium
ATGTCATCCTTCAGAGAACCGTCTTCATTTATCGGAATAGCTAAAAGTGTACCATTTCCATAATTGGCAATAAAAACATATTTGTTCATTTCATCAATCGAAATATAGCAGGGATTCGCTCCTCGGTACCTGCAAGATCAACAACGTCGAACCTTACTCCTGGCTAAAGAATACTCTCAACCCAATCCCGGATCAGTCAATCCATAAACTGGACGAGCTGCTACCCAAGTGAAAAACCATTATTACGATCATCACCGGAAAAACAAAAGGCATCAGGACGAGGGATTACACATCAAATTGTTTTCAGACTCTATTGATATTTAATAGAAAAATAATTCCATTCAAATTGGATAATAAATAGTATTTTATAATTTTATATATCTTTCATTTTATGCATTAATACAAGGAATTATGAAAACGAATCATCCAATTTTAATGTTACAAAGAAGAATACCTGCTATCGGTATCGGGCTGATCCTTCTGTTTTGGATCCCGGTGTTTGTCTCTGCCCAGGCACTTGACGGTAAACCTTATACACCCGGTGTGGATTCAGATATAGATCTGTATATAAATACCTGGACAAATTCCATGCCCAGGCATTCCCACGGCTCATTGGTTGAGCGGGACATTCTGACAAAGGGAGATCATCTGAACCCGCCCTTTAAAGGTGCCGTTCTGCAACATGTCAATAAAGTGGCATATACTACCATCGATCCCGGAGCTTCCACAACGCCAACCACCCTGAAGGGGGAACAAGAAATATTTTATGTGGATGATGGCGAAGGCAGTATTACCTGGGGAAGCAAAAACTCCAGGCTTTATAAGGGAATTACGGTGCTGATCCCCGAGGGATTGGAGTTCACGATGAAAAACACCGGAGAGGAACCATTGAAGATGTATCTGATCAGTGAACCTACCTTTCCGGGATTTCGGCCGAACAAAGAAATTCTGGTCAGGGATGAAAACATCATACCTATCTCTGGCACTAATGGGCATTGGTGTCATATTGTAAAGCAAATCTTCATGCAGGGGAAGGGGGACGGACTTGCTACCATACAATCCTTCCTGACGGTTTCATTCGATCCGATGACCATAGCTCAACCGCATAGCCATACTGGTACACAGGAGGAAGTCTGGCTGATGGTCGATGGCAACAGCTACCTCATGCTTGGTAAACAACTACGATTTCAGCCTGAGGGAAAGGCTTTTATGGTTCCTCCGGATGGAAATACACCTCACTCAAATATCAATACAGGTTCAGAAAGGGTTAAAATGTTGTATTATTCAATATTGAGTGAAACAAAGCAGTAGTAAAGCAAGAAGGCTGCATTGATATGCAGACGGTTTTTTTACACCATTATCTGGAAACACGGCCAGAACTGTCTCCACTCATAAGCGCTTCAACTTCCATGGCAGTAACAAGGTTAAAGTCTCCATGAATGGTGTGTTTAAGACAAGAAGCAGCGACAGCAAAATCAAGAGCACGTTGATCATCTCCCTTAAAAGTTAACAAACCATAAATCAGACCGGCCATAAAACTATCCCCACCACCAACTCTGTCAACAATATGTGTAATGTCGTATATCGGGGATTTAAATAGTCTCTCGCCATCGAAAAGGACTCCGCTCCATGTATTATGGTTTGCGTTTATCGATCCTCTTAATGTAATGATAATTTTCTGTGCCTTAGGAAATCTATTCTTTAACTGGCGACATACAGATTCATAGGCATCAGCTTCGACATTCCCGCTTGTGACATCAACTCCCTTTGGATGGATTCCAAATACTTTATCTGCGTCTTCTTCATTGCCAAGGATTATATCGCAGCCGGCAACCAGTTCAGGCATAACCTCTGAAGCTTTTTTGCCCCACTTCCATAAGTTCTTCCTGTAATTAAGATCTGTGGATACAGTAATTCCTTTACCACCTGCTGCATCAATTGCCTCTTTGCAGACCAGGCTTGCTCCTTCCGAAATTGCAGGTGTAATACCTGTCCAATGGAACCAGCTTACTCCGTCAAAAACAGTGTCCCAGTCTATCATCCCGGGTTTTATAGTGGCGATAGCAGAATTGGTCCTGTCATACACAACTTTGCTTCCCCGGGCAACTGCCCCATTTTCAAGGTAGTAGATACCAAGACGGTCACCTCCAAATATAATCTTGTCTGTACCAACATTATACTTCCTGAGATTCATCAGACATGCTTTTCCGAGATCGTTTTCAGGCAGACGCGTAATATAATCAACTTTAAGACCGAAATTGGCAAGTGAAACAGCAACGTTTGCTTCACCTCCCCCGTAGCTGGCCTCAAAATGAGTAATCTGATTGAAACGTTCAAACCGGGGCGTAGATAACCTTAACATTATCTCTCCGAATGTTACAATCTTTTTATCCATTCTAAAGTATATTATTATTGTTTAATATTGTGTGCTCAATTATTATCTCCGGGCTCCAAATATTAAAGCCGGTAAGCCTGTCTTGCCAGGAGCTTCCATTTTCCTCCCTGCTCCTGCCATATCAGAACATTTCCTATACTTGAGCTTCCAGGCACACCATCACTGGTATAATCAAAAGAATAAATATGACGAACAACAGCCGTGTTCCCGGATATTGTAATTGTCTGATCAGATAAATCAATTTTAAGGTAATCATTTGGCTGTAGACTGACTACTTCCTCAATAAACTCAGCCTTGTTCTGTACTCTCCCTGCGGAGTGACCGTATACCAGCTTGTCAGAGGTAATACTTTCCAGTAAATCTCTGTCGGCATTTATAATTCCAGTCTTCAATTCTTCAACAGCCGCAGCTATAGCGTTCTCTTGTTCTGCTAAATCCATTATTTGTTCCGGCTTCCCAGAATTACATGACGTAAAAGCAATAACGGTACTAATAAAACTTAAGGTGATAAATAATTTTTTCATTCGTAAAAATATTAGTTAAACATTTAGTTATAAAACATATAATAAAATCAGTCAGGAAAATAAAATTTTCATTCATATGCTTTTGTGACAAATCCAAAAAAATCCAATATTAAATTGTCCTGTGGGTTTCATTCGTTTATATAATTATTATTTCATTGGTCGAATGGAACTTACATGAATTAAACAATCATTTCCTTTTGTGAGTTACTGCTCATGTAAGTTTCATACGTTTATTTTTTATTTATTAAAGGTCGTATAGCTTACCCCGCAAACCGGGGTAACCGCATTAAAAAAAATAATAATTGTGCAATTTTGTCTTCCTTGTTAATCAGTTCTCTTTTTTCTCTTCAGATGGTATAATTTTATTCTTTCGGCCATGTTTTTCATCCCCGCTAACAGGTCTGGTGCGCCAAAAACTGGCAAGAGTCGAACCTGTCACATTCATTAAGGGACCGTAAATAGCCGGAGCAAGACCGACTGTGGCAATATTGCCAATAGTAAGAGCCAGTCCGGATGCTAATCCTCCGTTTGACATGCTTACTTCAAATGCCAGAGTCCTGCAATCACGTTTAGGCAATCTGAATAATCTTCCTGCATTGTATCCGAGAAAATAGCCTAACAGATTCTGCATTGTAACAACGAGCAGCAGGACCCCCCCTACAGTTATAAGGGTTTCCTGGCCGGCAGCCGTAATAACTGCAACTATTACCACAATCCCAACCATTGAAAGCATCGAAAGAATCTTCTTCTGCAACCCGGGATCTCCCTTTAGGTAATACTTGAACAGAACCGCCAGCACGATTGGCAGGAGGATCCACATACCGAGCAATTTGGCCAAAGCTATCAGGTATCCTGTGAATCCGGTTTGACTAACATGCCAATATATCAGATTAGCCAGCATAATTGTGATGACATAGTAAAAAATCTGAAGATTCCTTTTTCTGGCACTTGTATTACCTGCATTTATCATGTTGAATATAAATCCGGCAATAATGGGGAAGATCATCATTTTCATTATATCCATCATCATACTCCATATATTGATTGCAATATACTGACCACCAAGGAACTTCATTAAAAAGGGTGTTACAAAGGGAGCTACTATTGTTGTTACAGCACTGACTGCTACCGCCAATACAAGGTTTGCATTACAGAGCAATGACATTACATTTGAAGCTAAACCGTTGGGAACACATCCGATCAAAATGACCCCCGCGGCAACTTCCGCCGGCAGATTTAAAACACGCACAATTACTACAGCTGTCAGCGGCATTATAAGATAATGACCAAAAAAACCGATCAGCACACCTTTTGG
>JAFGOZ010000143.1 GCA_016926235.1 Bacteroidales bacterium
AAATATTTGTTTATCCACTACGTGGAAAATATTGCTTTTGTAATGTCTTATTCTACAATACTTTATCCACTACGTGGAATTTCGCCGTAGGCGATTAAGTATTGTAGAAAAAATGACCCCCTGGTCTGAAATACCTCGTAGAGGTTTGACAAAATGGGCATAATAGCATTATTACAACAATTTACCCGGGCACTATTGACAATAAAATAATAATTCAAAGATTCAGCAGAAATTAAAGTCCCCTTCAGGGGATTTAGGGGTAAAAAAAACCTGCCCGCTTTCGCAGGCAGGTAAAACGTTAATGTTTAATGTACAACACGAAACATTAATGGTTTTGGGTTGTTGGTTTGGTTTAAGAAGTATATTCCATCATTAAGATGGGATACATTTATGGTGATCTTGTTGGATCCTTTTATCACAGATTCCCTGATAACCATTTTTTGAGAGCCAAGAATATCAAATAATACAAAAGTTACATCTGTACTTTCGATTGACTCAAATTCAATATTTAATGCATCATGAGCAGGATTAGGATACATTAGAATATCAGGTGTTTCATTATATGCTAAAGAAATTACATGTGTAGTATCGTCTCCTCCTGAAGTGGTATCCTCTTCCGAAATAAATAGTGCTTTCTGTGTAACCTTGATAGTACTAATTTGGCCTGAAAAATAGTTCTTACTATTCATTCGTGATCCAATTGAGGTAATATCAGTTTCTGCAAGAATATCTGAATTATAATTTATATATCCCTTTAATTCCTGTACACCGTTTACAAATGTTCTAAAAGTATCATTCTTATATGTAACTGCAACATGTGCCCAAACATCAAGCGGATGGATGAGGTTCGCATCAATAAGGGTTAGTCCACCCGCATCTGTATTGATAAAACCATCCAAATACCACGCAGTATCCCCTGATATACGAATCTCCATCATCACCCTTTCACCACTCCCACTGGGATCTCCTATGTGCAGGACGCGGGGTTCCTCCGTAGTGTATACCGGTTTAAAAACCATTTCAACAGTAAATTCTTTTGCCGTACCAATTGGATTGGCATCCACTTTTAGCTGATCGGGAGAACCGTTAAATTCTATTGCAGGACCTGAGTCTGTCGATACAACAAGCGGATCCCCAAATACTGTAATGGAATGGCCTTCCATAAAATCCAGGCTGTCTAAAAACCAGGTTTCACTGATCTGTGAATAGGAATTAATAAAGATAAAAGTCAGGATAGTTAATGTAGTTGGTTTCAAAAAGGTAAATGTTTTATTCATTCTGTATTTTTTTAATATTTATTTTACTGTCGGCATGACATTTTTCACACCTATTTCCCCTATTTCTTCCCCGGGATAGCGGGGAAGAAATAAAAGGAAACAAAATATTATACTACATAGGTTGAAGCTGAGGTATCACCCCCACGGCCTGTCCAGTTGGTGTGGAAGAATTCTCCTCTTGGCTTGTCAACTCTTTCATATGTATGTGCTCCAAAGTAGTCACGCTGTGCCTGAAGCAGGTTAGCAGGAAGCCTTTCAGAACGATAGCCATCATAGTATGACAGGGCTGTTGAGAAAGCAGGTACAGGTATGCCTTGCTTAGCAGCTGTAGCGACAACATTTCTCCAACTGGCCTGTGCCTTTACCACTAAATCTTTAAAATAAGGATCCAACAGCAAGTTTTCAAGCTTTGGATTTTTATCAAAAGCTTCCTTAATTTTACCTAAAAATACGGAACGAATGATACATCCGCCACGCCACATAAGAGCTATTCCTCCATAATTGAGATCCCAGCCATAATCTTTAGCTGCACTTTGCATCAATACATAACCCTGGGCATAAGAAACAATTTTTGAAGCCAAAAGTGCATGCATAATATCTTTTACAAATGCCTTTTTGTCACCACTAAAGTTTTTAGCAGGACCTGTAAGCACCTTAGAAGCTCTTACACGCTCATCTTTTTGAGCTGAAAGACAACGGGCAAATACGGCTTCTCCAATAAGTGTTAAGGGAACACCCTGATCCAATGCAGCAACGCCTGTCCATTTTCCTGTACCTTTTTGCCCTGCTGTATCCAGTATTTTTTCTACTATTGCACTTCCATCTTCATCTTTAAAAGCAAGAATATCCCTAGTAATCTCAATAAGATAGCTGTCAAGTATACCTGTATTCCATTCTTTAAATACTTCATGCATATCATCAGCAGACATACCCAATAATTCTTTCATAATCTGGTATGCTTCGCAGATAAGCTGCATATCGCCATACTCAATACCGTTGTGAACCATTTTTACAAAATGGCCGGCTCCATTCTCACCAACCCAGTCACAACATGGTGAACCGTCTTCAACTTTTGCAGAAATAGCCTGGAAAATAGGCTTAACATGTTCCCATGCAGCATTTGAACCACCAGGCATAATGGAAGGCCCTAATAATGCACCTTCTTCTCCACCTGAAACACCTGTTCCTATATAAAGGAATCCTTTGCTCTCAACATATTTGGTACGTCTGTTGGTATCAGGAAAATGAGTATTTCCACCATCGATAATGATATCGCCTGGCTCTAGGTATGGAAGAAGTTGTTCAATAAAATCATCAACTGCCTGGCCTGCTTTTACAAGCATCATCACTTTCCTTGGCCTTTTTATAGATTTCACCAATTCTTCAATACTGTGTGCTCCGATAAAGTTTTTACCCGCTCCACGTCCATTAATAAATTTATCAACCTTTTCAACAGTACGATTGTACACAGCTACTGTGTAGCCTTTGCTTTCCATGTTCAACACGAGGTTTTCGCCCATTACAGCTAGACCTATTAATCCAATATCAGCTAATTGTGCCATAATTTGTTTTTTTATAAGTTAGTAATTTATTTTTGTTTTTATTATTCTTATATAGTTTTAAATCCCAGTTTATTAAGTTTAATTATAATGTCTTTTGAGGAATTATTCTCAAGTTTCACTGTATATGCTTTAAACTCACGCCTCAAAGGATAATCGCCTCTTTGTTTCTCAAAGGTATCAACCGAATTGCGAAGCCTTTCATCATCTTCCCAAATTGGATACGTTGCCAGAACAGCATCGTGTAATATCTCCTGATCCGACTTCCCCTTACAGTTTATTTCAATGAAGGTATTATCAGGTTCCGGAACATCTTCCGGATACCAGTTTTTGTAAGGCAGATTGAAAAACTCACATAATGCATTCACGCTCATAGCAGTACCATTGGCTTTACCATCAGCACTATACCCGGCAATGTGAGGGGTGGCTATATCTACCATATCCATTAATTCTTTATCTAATGCAGGTTCTCCCTCCCACACATCTAAAACCGCACCACTGATTTTACCAGAACCTAAAACATCCTTCAGTGCTTTATTATCAACCACCTCTCCCCTCGAAGAATTAATAAGTATAGTGTCTTTGTACAATACCTTCAAAAGATTCTCATTTGCGAGATGAATGGTTTTGTCAACACCATCTTTGTATAAAGGAACATGAAATGTTATGATATCACATTCCCTTATAATTCCATTCAAGGATACAAAGCCACAATGCCCTTCTGCCCTTTCACGGGGAGGATCATTTAAATAGATCCTCATCCCAAGTATTTCTGCAAGTTTTAAAACCTTGTTCCCGACATTTCCCACCCCCACAATACCTAATGTCCTGTCCTTCAGATCAAATCCCTTCTTCTGAGACAGATACAGTAAAACGGCAGCAATATACTGCTGAACCGATGAAGAATTGCATCCCGGGGCATTTGTCCACCTTATGCCTTTTTGATCACAATAATTTGTATCAATATGGTCAAATCCTATTGTTGCAGTGGCAATAAACTTCACCTTTGAACCTTGAAGAAGTTCTGCATTGCATTTGGTACGTGTGCGGGTCAATAAGGCATCGGCATCTTTAACATCCGATGGCTTAATTTCTTTTCCAGGCAAATAGACTACATCTGCAAATGGCTCAAGAACGCCTTTTAAGAAGGGAATTTTATCGTCAGCAACTATTTTCATTTGTTGATTTGGAGATTTTTAATTTGATGATTAATACTTTTTAGTCTACGAACCTGTCTCTAAATGCCCATAATCCAATTGCAGGGTTTGAAATATAAAATATTTCCTCACCGTCAGGCATGGTGTTATTACCATCCTTGAGATTTTCAGGATTATACCTCTTCATCATCTCACCCAGATCGGCATACTTAAAATTTACACTTTCAATTTCCTGTTTGGTAAGCGTTCCAGGACAATACGTAATTGAAAATCTGTTTTCGGATGAACCGTGAATAAGATGTGCAGCAGCACTCAGGTTATTGGCCAGATCCTCATTCTCATCAACAAATTTTAGAACTTCGGGAGTCGTTTGATACCCATATTTTCTGATAAGCTTGTCGATCTCCTTATCTTCCCCGAATTCCTTCAACCCAGGGGCTAATACTATGAGTTCTCCACCATCATCAATCGCCATGCGGGTGCGGTATACAGACTTATTTCCCAGCCAGGTACTCTTGAATTCAGCCGGATCGAGGTATACGACAACCTTCTTAAGAGGTTTTTCAAGCATGGTAAAATTAACCTGCAAGGACAGTTCTGCTGCCAGGTTAAAACACTCCATATCATCCCCAATAAAAAGGCCACGCACTTTTAATTTACCATCGGTGTCTTTACCAACCACTGTTTGAATATACACAATAGGCAAATGATTGGCAAAATTGTCGGAAGCATAATTCAGCACTTTGCGAACAGGAGTATTTGCACGACCCATCATACGTTCCATGCCATAAGCTGCCCCCAGGAAATGGCTTTTATTTATTCCCTCAGGGCCACCTGTTCCAACAAAAATATTCTTGTTGTAATTAGCCATGCCCACTACTTCGTGAGGTACTACCTGCCCAATAGAGAGTATTAGGTCAAACCCGCCCTCTACAAGTAATTTATTAACCTGGGCGGGCCAGGGATAATCAACCCGTCCTTCAGATACTTCCTTTAAAAATTCAGCAGGTACTTCTCCCAATGTCACTACATCTTCACGCCAATTGTGCACCCTGAAGAGACTTAAAGGAATATTTCCAAACATTTCCTTTATTTCTTTTTCGGTCATGGCAAAATGGGTCCCCAATGCAGGCATTACATCCGTAAGCTTATCACCATAATATTGCCATGCATAATTTGTCAGCTCCCCGGCACGTGAATGAAACCTGGTAAAATCAGGAGGAAGGGCCAAAACCTTCTTTTTTGCACCCATTTTTTCAAATGCTTCAAACAGGCCTTTTTTAAGATCCTCAGCACTCAAAACATCCGTTGATGAACCTCGCTTGTAATACAACATATTTATCAGTTTTAAAATTCATAAGTTAATGTCGTTTTCTCTAACCCTGTCAGAGTTTGAAACTCTGACAGGGTTTAAAGCCTAATGAAACGACAATGATTTACAAGTATACATTAATTACTTCCTTCTTATTTATTTTTAAAGGATTATACCTTATATATAAGCCCGCTTTTTTCAATACCCATTTCAAGACCTCTCAATTCGGCCATCCCCCTGAGTAATCCAATAGCTGAGTAACCAGGATTGGTTTTTTTATTGAGGTCATCCAAAATAGTATGCCCATGATCGGCACGCATAGGTATCACGTCATCAGGGCGATACACGGATTGCCTTTTCTTTTGCTCTTTTAAAATGGCCACGATCACGCCAAACATATCTACATCACCGCGCAGGTGGCTGGCTTCATGAAAGCTGCCATTGCCATCGCGCTGTGTACTACGCAGGTGGGCAAAATTAAGTTTGGCACCCAACCTTTCTATAATCCCAACCAGGTCATTATCAGGACGTACCCCATAAGAACCTGTACACATGGTAAAACCATTAGAGACAGAATCCACCACATTCAGAAGATACTCAAGGTCTTTTTCCGTGCTTACTACACGTGGCAGGCCAAATAAAGGTTTTGGAGGATCATCGGGATGTATGGCTAATTTTACACCTGCAGCTTCAGCAACCGGTACAATTGCTTTCAGGAAATATGCCAGGTTTTGTCTGTATTTCTCATCATCAATATCCATATACTCGTCCAGTTTCTGCTGAAACCTTTCCAGGGTATACCCTTCCTGTCCTCCGGGCAAACCGGCAATAATATTCTTTTGCAGTGTATATCTCTTTTCATCGGGCATGGACTCGAATTTTGCCTTTGCTGCCTCAATTTGATCAAGGGTATACTCTTCTTTGGCCCCCGGCCTTTTTAGCATAAATACATCAAATACAATAAATTCGGTCATATCAAATGCCAAAGCCCTTGCACCGTCCTGAAGTTTCATGTTCAGGTTTGTACGGGTCCAATCAACTACCGGCATCCAGTTATACACAACAACAGGAATTTCCAGTTTACCAACATTGATAATGCTTTGCTTATAATTTTCGATATACTTATCCCGTGTGGGTTTACCGAGTTTAATATCCTCATGAACAGGAATGCTTTCAATTACAGACCAGGTCAATCCCCTTTTCTTTGGCGTTCTCTTACTATCATCCCATTCAATTAATCGTTTTCTTTTTTTCAGATCTTCAATTGTCCATACTTCTCCAATAGGCACCTCGTGTAATGCCGTTACAATACCTGTTGCCCCGGCCTGACGTATGTCTGCCAATGTAACAGGATCGCTGGGTCCATACCACCGCCATGTTTGTTCCATGCTCATTTCTTTACTCTCCTATATTTTTAATTAATCATCAATCTTACTTCGTGGTTATGGTTTGGGTTATCAGGTTTATGGTTTTGTAAGTTTTATATGTTATTTATATACTATTTTATCATTGTTTTGTTCAATGCCACAAATTAAGTCCGAAGACCGAAGATTGTAACAATCAGCTTCAGTCTCCGGTCTTACGGCTTCTGACTTCTTACACTCCTCCAAATGCACTATAACCACCATCAACAGGAATAACAATCCCGGTAATGAATTTAGATACATCTGAAAGAAGGAATAATGTTGTTCCTGCAAGTTCTTCTACTTCACCATAGCGTGCCATAGGTGTATTCGTTATGATCTTTTTTCCCCTTGGTGTTGGTTCACCGGTTTTTTCGTCTACTAATAAGAAACGGTTTTGATTAGTCAGGAAAAATCCCGGAGCAAGAGCATTAACCCTGATACCGGTTGGCGCTAAATGCACAGCCAGCCATTCTGTAAAATTGTTTATAGCAGCTTTGGCAGCAGAATATGCAGGAATTTTTGTTAATGGTTTATAGGAATTCATCGATGAAATGTTCATTATACTTCCTTTTCCCAGCTCGAGCATATCTTTGGCAAATACCATTGTAGGTAATAAGGTACCAAGAAAATTCAAATCAAACACTCTTTGAAAACCTTCTATAGCAAGACCAAAAAAAGTTTTATCAAGATCTTTCAGGTATTGCTTTTCAAGCGTTTCAACCTGGGTTGTAGCTTTTGGGGAATTTCCACCTGCCCCATTAATTAACAGGGTTACTTTACCCATATCCTTGTTAATTTCTTTTTTTGCCGCTTCCAGTGATTCTTTATTGAGCACATCAGCGCCATATCCTTTGCACAGCACACCTGATTCTTTTTGAATTTCAGAAGCTACCTGATCTGCCATTTCTTTATTAAGGTCAAGTATGGCAACTTTTACTCCAACAGAGACCAACCCTTTCACTAGAGCTGTTCCTATTACGCCGGCGCCACCGGTTATTACACACACCTGATCCTGAAGGTCGTCGAATGAAAGTCTTTTCATTTTGTAAGTTTTTATAAGTTATTAATTCTCACTATTTTTCACAATATTCTAATTATCCAGATAATACTGGATATTTTCTTTTGTAATTATATCAATTGGCAAAAACTGCTTCTTTTTAATTTGCCTTTTTAATACTACATGGTTAAACAATGTCATAATTCCATTATATCCCTGTTCTAGAGGCTTTTGACTAATTAAAAATTCAATCTTCCCTTGTTTCAAATATTTAATATTCTCATTCAACAAATCATATCCCACAACCTTTATCCCATTATGTTTTTCTTTTGCAAGCATATTACATACCTTATATACCTTTGAATTGGTTACAAATATGCCTCCTATTCTTTTGTTATCATTTAAAATTGTGCGCAGAATTGCATCATTGTTTTTTTCATCCATATCATGGATATTCAGAACTTCGATATTATGACGACCATTCTTCAACTCATGGAAATATTTTTCAAATCCTTTTTTTCTCTTCAGTATATGCTTATGATTAGTGATAGACCGGGATATATTCACGATCAATATATCTGAATCGGCCGGTACGATAAAACTCATCAACTTCCCTGCAACATATCCACTCTGACGGGAATCCTGACCAATGAAGCTTAATGATGACGGATGGTCCAGGTAAGAATTTATATAAGCGAATGGAATATCATCTTTATCAAGCATACTTATTAACTCTATTGCTTCTTCATGGAATACGGGTGTAAAAAGGACTGCATCAGGTTGGTACTGAATAAGTTCCTGTATCTTTCTTTTATAATCATCACGATCAAACTGGTCGAAAGTAAAATTACGTACAACTACAGAATAAATATCAAGCTCATTATAAGCTTTCTTTATTCCTAATTTTGGACCATCCCAAAAAAGGCTTTCCTTATTTGTTTCGGGTATTAATGTTGCAAATTTATATGATCTGTTTGAGGCTAATGTACTGGCAAGTATATCCAATTCAAATTTCTGCTCTTTTATTATTTGCAATACCTTTTTTCGGGTTGCATCCTTTACCTCTCCCCTATTATGAATAACTCTGTCAACTGTGCCAATAGAAACCCCAGCCAGCTCAGCAATGTCCTTTATCCCTATTTTCTTTTTCCCTTTGATAAAAGTTATTTTAGTAGTTTCCGTGTACGTACACGAAACGCAAAAATATAAAAAAGGAATTTATATTCCAATACTTCATTAAATATTCCTTAATTTTAAATAGCTAACTGACTTTCAATTTATTAAATTGCAAATATGGCTAATACAAAAATACTTTAACATTTGATAAATTTGTTTCTATGACAATATTTCAAACAAATACATACATTTAGAGAAGAAAATATTATAAATATTTTTAACTTTAACTACCAACAGAGATACTATAATATTTGTTTAATCTTTAAATTATTGGATTTCTTTTCTGTTTATTAATTGGAATAAACAGGTTTATTCCTTACTTTTGGACTTCAAAAGAAATAAAATTTTATAAAATCAGTTATAATTTCGTGTACGTACACGATTATACAAATTAAAACAAACAAATATGAAAATTGGAAAATATTCATTTGGAATTGGCGATCGCTTTGCTCAACAAGGCGTTGCCCAATTATCTGCTTTAAAGAAAGCAAAAGATGCTGGTATTCAGTTTACACCTGTGTGGAATAAGTCATTCCGTGAGCATTCAATAATTGGCACCTCTCCTGTTGATACACGAAAAGAAGCTGATGCTGCAGTGAAACAACTTGGCTGGACTGATCAATATCTTGTTGATGCTGACCACATAAACCTTAAAACAGTAGATGCATTCGTTGATCATTCAGATTTCTTTACATTAGATGTCGCCGATTATATTGGAACAAAAGCAGATGATGCATCAATATCTGCCTTTATCGCCAACAACAAAAAATATATGGGTAAATTATCAATCCCTGGAATTAGTCATACTTTCGATATTTCTGAAAGTTTATTAACCGAGATTGCAGGTAAATTTCTATTCGCAATACAGGAAGCAGGGAAAATTTACAGACATATTGAATCTAAAAAAGGTGCAAACAACTTCATCACCGAAGTATCTATGGACGAAGTAAACCAGGCTCAAACACCTGTTGAAATGTTCTTCATTCTAAGTGCTGTGGCTGCTGAAAAAATTCCTGCACAAACTATAGCTCCTAAATTCACTGGCCGCTTTAATAAAGGTGTGGATTATGTTGGAGACCTTGATCAGTTTGCAAAAGAATTTGAAGAAGATCTATTAGTTATTGATTTTGCAATAAAAGAGTTTGGATTGCCTGAAAACCTTAAATTAAGCGTTCACTCAGGAAGTGATAAATTCTCGATATATCCAATTATGGGTAACCTTATTAAGAAATACAACAAAGGTATACATGTAAAAACAGCAGGTACTACCTGGCTTGAAGAAATGATAGGACTTGCTATGGCAGGTGGCGATGCATTAGCTATGGCAAAAAAGATATATACCAAAGCACTAGAGAAAACAGAAGCGCTTTGTGCTCCTTATGCCACAGTAATTGATATTGACACAGCTAAACTGCCTACTGCAGTTGAAGTTGAATCCTGGAGTGGGGAAAAATTAGCAAACAGTCTTCGCCATATTCCTGGTCAGGCAGATTATAATCCGAATTTCAGGCAGTTAATCCATGTAGGATATAAGGTTGCTGCAGATCTTGGTGATGCATACATTAATATGCTTAATGCCAATGCAAAAATTGTTGGTGAACAGGTAAGTCAGAATATCTTTGACAGACACATTAAAAGACTTTTTAATATTTAAGGTTAAGAGACTTTCAACAACCCATTACGAAGTCTTTTAAAAACCCGCTTGATATGTATTTATCGGTGGGTTTTTTTATATTTGTTATCTATTAATTATTTGATCACGGGAAAAATTCAGGAAAATAATATGAAACACTCCGAAGCAAATCAAGGAAGAATATTCATAATTAGATTGGAACATGGTGAAATAATACATGAAAACATTGAACGCTTCGCTGAGGAACATCATGTTAAAGCTGCATTTCTAACTATCGTTGGTGGAATAGATAAAGACAGCAAAATCATAGTAGGTCCCGAAAGTGACACTGCACAAAAAATAGTTCCAAAAGAATATCTTGTTTCTCGCATGCACGAAATCACAGGTACCGGAACGCTTTTCCCCGGACCAAATGGGAAACCTTACCTGCATATGCATATTGCCTGTGGAAGGGATACAAATACACTGGTAGGCTGCATCCGAAGAGGAGTTAAAACCTGGCATGTCCTTGAGATTATCTTGGTTGAGTTACTTAATACATCCGCCAAAAGGGTACCAGACAAAGAGACAGGTTTCGAATTACTTGAACCTTAAATTATTTTTAAAATGTAATAAAAGGAGATGCTGGTAATCCCTCTTTATTAAAAAGATTCGGTAAAGCAACATCGCTCCATCCAAATCGTACAAATTTTGGGTCGATTACTTTTTCAGACCAGACAACAACATTTTCACCATCAATAGTAGCTTTTGCTTTAATAAATGCTGTATCAGAACCAGCAATTTCAAACCATGAAAGATCTCCATTTGAAGAAGCTAATCCACCATCCACATAATCAAAACTAATTATAGCCTTCCCCTCCTTTAATTCACATCCCTTATAAATGGGACCTGAAAAGGTAATGCTGCTGTCACCATATGTTTTGGCCAAAGCCCACAGAGCTAAACGTTTACCAACATCCTGCTTATTTCCCGGATGTATGGTTATCGGATTCGCAATATCAGTAGTTACAACCATACCTGTATTCTCTACTTTCATTGTTCTTAATTGGGCATCGCGAAGCATTGGTGTAGCGCCGCTTCCATTGTCACTGTAATTAAAAGGCGCTATTTGTACATAATAAAACGGGAAAGGCCCAATAGCCCAGTTGTCGCGCCAGCACCGGATCATTTTAGGGAATAACTCCCTGTACTGCAAACCCCTGCCTACATTCGCCTCACCCTGGTACCATATGGCTCCTTTGATAGTATAAGGTATTAGGGGGGCTATCATGGCATTATAAAGAACTGATGGAGTACTGGCATCAAGTGATAAAGCAAGTGAAGGTTTATTATTAAAACCCTTGTCCCCTTCACCAAACTGGTAATAATTGTTCCCCATCTTAAGCGCTACAGGTATATATTTCCAGTCACCGCTCAGACTTAAAACCTCTTTGTTTCCTTTCATTATGGATATGTTTTCGCCATATATTCCGCCACCTCCCTGAGGATCAGTAACCCTGACAGCAATAACATTTTTACCCTTTTTAAGGCATGATTCAGGAATAGTGTAATTGCGATCAACATTCCAAAAACCACCACCCAACATAGATCCGATTTCTATACCATTAATATATGTAATATCCATATCATCAACAGGACCCAGATATAATGTAAAGCCTTCAGGGTAAATATTCTCTGGTAATTCAAATTCCTTCCTGAACCATACTACTCCATCAAAGTTCCCTAAATCAGATGTCTCCCACAAACATGGCAATTGCATAGTCTTCCAGGTTGAACAATCATAATCAGGCAGGCTATATTGATCATCCTCAAATTTCATATCCCTATAACGAGTATCCGATGGTAGTTCCTCGACATTAATAGCTTTTAAAGTATTTACCCAATTCTCGAATTTTTCGTATTCACTCTCAGAAGTAGTCAGTTGAGTAACAATCTCCTTATAATCGGTCAATTGCTCCAAGTATTCTCCTGAAGTCCAGGATTCTGCCGGAGTACCTCCCCAACTTGCATGTATCAAACCTATGGGCACTCCCAGCTTTTTATATAATTCCCTTCCAAAAAAATACGCAGTAGCTGAATAACTACCGGCTGTATTTGGCGAGCACACTTGCCATTCGCCAGCACACCATTCTTCTTCTCTAAAACTCAACGCTTTAATCACAGTAAACATGCGTATTTCAGGATAATCCGCTGCCTCGATCTCAGCATTAGAATAGTTAATTGTATCCTTTGGCGGCCATCCCATCAGGGGCATTTCCATATTCGATTGCCCTGAACATAACCATACTTCACCAATATACACATTAGAAATTTCCAAAGCTGTATCACCTGTTGAAATAGTTATCTTGTAAGGTCCTCCTGCTACAGGAGTTTTAATTTCAGCTTTCCACTTACTATCCTTCGATGCTTTTACTTTTGCATCATCACCCCATGAAGTTTCAATATTGATAACAGTCCCTGACGATGCCCATCCCCAAAAAGGTACATTGGCCTGCTGCTGAAGCACCATATTGTCTGAAAATAATGAAGGAATTTCAAGTTCAGATGGGTTATTCTTACATGCTGTAAAAATAAATGGAATAATTAACCACAATGCTTTTTTCATAATTAATCATTTATAATAATTCGATTTTAAAGATAAAAAAAAATATTACAAATAATTTTCAATTCAGATAATACATTGGCAAGTGTTTTTAAATATTAAAACGAAAAGGGGAACTATGTGTAAATTAGTGCTGTTGCAAACAATAGTGAGTCTTTTAAATATTTGCCCGATCCATCATACTTTTTTTACAAATAACTATCTTTGTATAAGTATTAAAATAATAATAAATGTATGAGATATTTCATTACTATTTATACGCTTCTCTTTCTCAGCATTTATATTAATGCTGAAAAACCTCCAATAACCTGGGGGAAGATCACTGATATTGAAAAAAAAATGCAGACCCCGCCCAATGATCCGGAAGCCCCGGCAGTTGTTTTATGTGATTTCGAAGAAATAAATGTCAGCAACCGTACATTTTACAAAAGGCATATCCGGATCAAAATCCTTAAACCTGAAGGTATACAATATGGTTCCATTGAGATACCTTATCGCTCTAAAAACAAGCATGATGATATTACAGAACTGAAAGCACAGGCTTATTTTTTTGAAAATGGCAGGATGACAACTGAAAAAATAGGCAAGGATAATATTTTCGATGTAAAAATTGATGATGACAATCAGAAAAAGATACTCACATTCCCAAACCTTAAACCAGGTTCCATCATTGAATTTAAATATATCATTGCTTCACTTGATTTTGCAGAACTGGACCAATGGTACTTCCAGCAGGAGATACCTGTTTTGTGGAGTGAAATTAGGTTTAGTTGTCCCGAGTTTTTCACCTATTTAGTGACATTCGAAAAGGATAGTCCTTTAACAGATACTGAAAAGAAAGATTATATTGGCAAACTTAACTGGCTTATACTTGAAAAGGAAAAAGAAGCTGAAAAAGTTTTAAGAAACACAAACTATGTTCTTTATGAAAACCCTGAAAAAAACTTTAAAGTATTTGTAGTTAAAAACCGAAGCAGGCGCATTATTATGAAAGGTCTTCCTGGTTATCGAAATGAACCCTCAAAGTATGATGCCCAATTGTCAGCTCCAAAAGTCAAGTTTCATTTGTATCTCGCAGCAGGTAACTTATCTTTTATTTACAAACCTTTGCTTATGACTACTCTTGATGGGTATGAATATAAATCAAAATCGGAATTGGCACATACTACCATAAGCGGATATGTTCATTATAGGCTTGAGTCATGGTCAGATATGAATACTCGTCTACTCGAAAGCCCAAATTTTGGATTGCAGCTTATCAAGTTTTTTAACCATAAGCCCATATTTAAAGATATTATTAACGAAGGCGACAATGACCTTGAGAAAATCCAAGCTATTTACCAGTTTTGCAGGACTAAAATGAAATGGAATGGCAACCATACTGTTTATGTCCCGGACGGATTAACAAAACCGTATAATAAAGGAACAGGAAGTAGCAGCGAAATAAACATGCTCATGATATACCTGTTAAGAAAAGCCGGATTTGATGCTGATCCTCTTCTGGTGCGCACAAGAGATTTGGGATATCCTGAAACTATATATTCAGTTCGTAATCAGTTTAACAATGTAATTGCAGCAATAACCCTCGATGATTACATCTATCTATTAGATGCTACTAGTGACGAAAACTTTGGGACACTGCCCTTAAAAGACAGAAATGGCAAAGGATTTCTGGTAAGAAAAAAGGATTTTGGATGGATTAGCCTGGATGCTGCGGGTAAAGTAACTAAAGCGACCGAAGGCATTCTCACATGTATAGATCGTTGATTATTAAATACATAATTTCCAGACTTTTTTTTAATAGAAAAGTTTTTTATTTTCACGGTCTTGAAATAAACTACAAATAATAATCAAAATATAAAAACATGAAGAAATTTTTAGATGAGAATTTTGTCTTACAAACCGAGACAGCACAGAAGCTATACCATGAACATGCGAAAAATCTACCCATTATAGATTATCACTGCCACCTCCCTCCTCATGAAATAGCTGAAGATAAAAAATTTAAAACCCTCACAAATATCTGGCTAGACGGAGACCATTACAAATGGCGTGCTATGCGTGCAAACGGTGTGGATGAAAAATATTGCACCGGTGATGCTCCTGAATTTGAAAAATTCATGAAATGGGCTGAAACTGTGCCTCAAACCCTGCGCAATCCTTTATATCATTGGACTCATTTAGAATTAAAAGGATATTTCGGAATTGACAAGGTGTTAAATCCTAAAACTGCCCGCGAAATTTATGATGAGTGTACTGAAAAACTCAATACGGATGCCTTTAGTACACGAAATCTTATGCGGAAAATGAATGTAGAAGTAGTTTGTACAACAGATGATCCGGTTGATTCTTTGGAACACCATAAAAAAATTAAAAAAGATGGATTTGAAATTAAGGTGCTTCCAACCTGGAGACCTGATAAAGCAATGGCCGTGGAGATGCCGGAAACATATAACGAATATGTTGACAAACTTGCTGAAGTATCTGACATCCATATAAACTCATACCATAAACTTCTGGAAGCACTTAGGAAAAGACATGATTTCTTTGGTAAGATGGGTTGTAAATTAAGCGATCATGGTATTGAGAATTTCTATGCTGAGGATTACTCAGAAAGCGAAATCGAAAATATTTTTGATAAAATCAGGCTGGGCCATATGCTAAGCCTGGACGAAATACTCCTTTTCAAATCTGCTATGCTTTATGAGCTGGCTGTAATGGATTATGAAAAAGACTGGACCCAGCAGTTTCATATTGGTGCTATTCGTAATAACAATTCCAAAATGTTTATGGGACTGGGTCCGGACAAAGGGTATGATGCTATTATTGACCTGGAAGTCGCCCGTCCAATGTCAAACTTCCTTGACAGACTTGAGAGTGAAAGTAAGCTCGCAAAAACCATTTGCTATAACCTGAATCCAAGGGATAATGAATTATTTGTAACCATGCTGTATTCCTTCAATGACGGCAGTATCCCCGGAAAGATGCAATTTGGCTCGGGATGGTGGTTCCTGGATCAGAAAGATGGTATGCAAAAACAAATGAATGCATTATCAGTACTGGGATTATTAAGCCGTTTTGTAGGGATGTTAACGGATTCAAGAAGCTTCCTGTCCTACCCGCGCCATGAGTATTTCAGGAGAGTACTTTGTGACCTTCTTGGAACAGATGTTGAAAATGGAGAAATACCTAATGATATGGAACTTGTTGGTAAAATGGTAGAAAATATAAGCTACTATAATGCCAAAAATTACTTTAAATTCTAAACATACTATTTTACCAATTAACCTAACCCAAAAGCTGCTTTGATGTTTCAAAGCAGCTTTTTTAATATTTTATTCGACGTTTAACACCTTAGATTCACCTTCTGCAGAAGAACCACCTATCATTATTAAATAGCCATCTGCAGATTGCTTAAAGTCATTTGCTGTATCATCCCAAAAACTTAACATTTGAGGTGTAATTAAAAAGTTCACTTCTACTGTTTCTCCTTTGGGGATATATATGCGTTGAAATCCCTTCAAATATTTATCGTAATAATCAGCTATATCGTGCTTTTTTTCAATATACAATTGCACCACTTCCTCACCATCAAAATCGCCACTGTTGGTTATTTTAACCTTTGCAGTCAAGGATTCGCCCTTATTAACAACCATTTTATCAAGTATTACAGGTGAATATGTAAACTTTGTATAACTTAGTCCATAACCAAAAGGATATAACGCATCGCCCTCAAAATAACGATATGTTCTGTTTTTCATAGAATAATCCTCAAATGGAGGCAGATCATTTACTGATTTATAAAAGGTTACCGGCAATCTGCCTGAAGGGTTGTACTTTCCGAATAAAACATCTGCAATAGCCTCTCCTCCGGCTTGTCCCGGATACCATGCTTCTACTATTGCCGGTATATTTTTATTCTCCCAGTTAATTGAAAGTGCACTACCATTAAGCAAAACCAATACAACTGGTTTGCCAAGAGCATGAATCTTTTTAATAAGATTTTGCTGTACTGCAGGTAAATCCAGGCTTGTACGGTCTCCAGAACGAAAGCCTTCCAAGTCTACCTTCATCTCCTCTCCTTCCAAGCGGGGTGACAAGCCCATACATAAAATAACAACATCTGCTTGTCTGGCTGCCTGTAAAGCTTCACTCATTAAATTCAATCCGGGAACTGACCACTGCAGCTGCACACATGCATCACCAATCGTATTTGCATATTCAAGCTTGAAATTATATGGTTTACCTGCTTCAAGATGCACTTTCTTGTATCTCTTTGCTGAATGATGCACGCTTTTGTATTTTACTAAAAGACTGTCCTCAAAATATAGCTTATAATTCGTCATTCCTTCTGCACCCAGAAAATATTCACCAGTTTTATCAGGAATTATAAAACCTGTCCAACGGATTGAAAAATTATCATCATCCAGATCAGGGTGCGGAGATTTATCCCACCAGTAAAAATCAATACTTTCATGGATGCCACTTGCAATTGGATCTCCAACACATTCTGAACTGTCAAAAAATTCATATTTTACACCTTTTTGACTTGCGGTTGCAGCTGTAAATAATACCGTTTTTGAAATTGGTTCCATCATGGGCAATCCATCCGCAAATTCACATCCCAAGGCATATAAAACTTTTGTCTTTCCGGCTTTTTCCTTAATCCCATTTAAAGGAGTAACAGGTTCAGATGGAATACCGTTATAATTACCCAGTAATGATTCTATATTGTCTGCATTGGGACCAATCACGGCAATTGTCTTAATATCATTGCTTAATGGCAGAAGCTGTTTTTCATTCTTTAACAGAACTATGGACTTCCTTGCTGCCTGAAGTGCTACTCTGCTGTGTTTATTACAATCTACTAACTGGTATGAGTAACCAGAATAAGGCACAATGCTGTCAGGATCAAACATACCCAGCTTAATACGTGCATTTAATAATCTTCTCAAAGCAATATCAATATCCTCTTCTGTTATTAATCCTTTCTCGAGAGCTTCGGTTAAATATTTATAATAATCACCGCAATTTAAATCCGTTCCTGATTTTAATGCCATAGCAACTGCTTCAGCTTCACTCTGAACTACTTTATGGCCTAAGTGAATATCACTAACCGCACCACAATCTGAAACCACGTATCCATTAAACCCCCATTCATCACGCAGAATATTTCCAAGTAATGGATCGCTACCGCAACAAGGTTTATCTCTAAAAGCATTGTAAGCACACATAACAGATTGTACATCAGCCTGTTTTACCGTCATTTCAAAAGCATACAGGTAGGTTTCTCTCAGGTCTTTTTCGCTCACATCTATATTAAAAGAGTGCCTGTCAGGTTCGGGTCCGCTATGAACTGCATAATGTTTTGAAGTAGCAATTGTCTTTAAATATTTAGGATCATCCCCCTGCATTCCTTTAATAAAAGTAATAGCCATAACACCAGTAAGATAAGGATCCTCTCCATAAGTTTCCATTCCCCTGCCCCAGCGAGGATCGCGAAAAATATTTATATTTGGAGACCAGAACGTTAATCCCTGGTATATCCCGTGTTTATTCCTTCTGACAAATTCATGATATTTGGCCCTAGCTTCAGTAGAAATTACATCTGCTACCTGAAACATCTGTGCTGTATCGAACATAGCTGCCAACCCAATTGCCTGAGGAAATACAGTAGCTCTGCCTGAACGGGCTACACCGTGGAGGGCTTCATTCCACCAGTTATATTCAGGTATTCCCAATCTTTCAATTGCCGGGGCATCATATTTTAACTGATTGATTTTCTCCTCAATAGTCATCCGAGATAATAAATCTTCAATACGATCCTCAATGGACAATTCTGTATTTTTAAACGGGTAATTAGTTTTTCCTTTACTATTTTTACATGTAAATAACACCCATGCGCCAATTATAAAAAGTATGATTCTTAATCCAGATTTAATGTATTTCATAGAGAGTTCAATTTATTTTTGCCTAAATTAATAAATACCCAAAATACTTTTAACATAATATTAAAAAAAAAGAATATTTCTCAATGCACTGATAATTCTCCAATTAAACCAACCTAACGATGGAAATACTTATTTATTAACACTTCCATAACTTTATTCTTTTGCAACCGTATAATAACAATTAAAATAAATTTGATTACATTTTTTTTTATATATTAACAAATAAAACATTTTAAGAATATAAAAATTTGTCTATTTTTAATTTATTACTATTTTAGATGTTTTTTTACGAATATATAAAGTTTTTACGCTGATATTCAACAACAATTCAATAGTCTAATTTGAATAACATACCTCTACATATTGCATCAGAAGTTTTTTCTTCGAAAGAGATACACTCCGTTTTAATAAAAGTCAATTTTTTTACTGTTTCAAATCTGGTTTTTATTTCTATAATACTAATATTATTAATCCTGCTTATATTGGCCTACCGTTCAAAAGGGAAAGTCGTTAAACCCCAACCTGCATCATCTAATGAACCAATAAACGGAAATGCAATATTAGAGCGCAATCAGCTTCGTACACTTATTGACGCAATGCCAGATTTCATATATATCAAAGATAAGGATAGCAAATTTTTACTTGCCAATAAAAACACAGCTCAAATGTGTGGTTTTAGTTCTCCTGATGAACTCATAGGTAAAACTGACAAAGATATTTACTCATCAGATATGGCAAATGGTTTTTATTCTGACGAACAGGAAATAATTAAAACTGGGAAACCACTGATAAACCATGAAGAACCAGTTAAAGACTCAAATGGAAACGACTTATGGCTATCAACAACTAAAGTGCCCTTGTTGGATGAAAATGGTAAAATAGTTGGCATTATCGGAGTTGGGAGAGACATAACGGCACTTAAGAAAACCGAAGAATCTTTAAAATTTCAGACCAGCGAGTTAAGTGAGATAAATACCCTTTTAGAAGAAAGACAGGAAGAAATACTCAGACAATCAGAAGAACTAAAAACAAATTCGGAAAAACTATTAGCTGAAAGGAACCAGATTCGCACCCTTATTGATAATCTTCCGGACTCTATCTACTTTAAAGATGCCGAAGCCCGTTTTATAATCGCAAATAATACTGTAATTAAAGTAACCAAAGCCGGCACCCTTGAAAACCTGATTGGCAAAAATGACTTTGAATTCTATCCTAAAAAACTGGCTGAAAAATTTTATTATGACGACCTGAGTGTAATAAAATCGGGGAAACCAATAATTAGAGAAGAAGTAGGATATGACAGGGACGGTAACGAGGTAATTAAACTTACTACCAAAGTACCTCTAATCGACCAAAACGGCGTTGTAACAGGGCTTGTTGGAATAGGAAGAGATATCACAAAGCTTAAACTTACCGAGCAAAGACTTATTGAACAAACAGAACATCTTCAGGAAATAAATGTTTTATTGGAAGAGAGACAGGAAGAAATATTCCAGCAATCGGAAGAATTAAAAACCCAGGCTGAAAATTTGAAAGAAGCCAATGAAGAACTTGAAAAACTTAACGCTACAAAAGATAAATTTTTCTCAATCATAGCTCATGATCTGAAAAATCCATTTCACGCGATAACCGGCTTTTCAGATTTACTCATCAGAAAGTTCAGGGAAATGAATGACAGTAAGATTGAAGAACTAATCAACCTGGTTTATATTACATCAGAAAGCGCATACAGCCTTCTTGAAAATCTTCTTCAATGGGCCCGTACTCAAACCAACGAAATAAAATATGTACCGGAAACTATTAATGTATTCCAAATAGTAAATGAAAACATTGGTTTGCTCACTGCAAGCGCTAAAAAGAAAAATATATCACTTACCTCGGAATTAGAAGAAAACACCAAAGCTTATGCAGATAAACAAATGGTTTACGCTGTTATCAGGAACCTTATTAATAATGCATTAAAATTCACTAAATCCGGAGGGAAAGTCATGGTCACTTCAAAAAACACTGAAAAGTATGTTGAAATCAGTGTGAGTGATACAGGATTAGGAATAAGAGAAGAAGATATTGACAAACTATTCCGGATTGATAAATTTCATTCGACTACAGGCACTTCTGGTGAAACAGGAACTGGTCTGGGACTAATTATCTGTAGCGAATTTATTAAGAAAAATGGTGGCAAAATGAATGTTACCAGTGAACTGGGCAAAGGAAGCACATTTACATTTACACTTCCGTTGCCACAATAGATATGTGTTTTAACTACATAACATCCAAATCCTAACCATATGAAGACTATTAAAAACATCGGTTTAATCATCCTTTTCACACTTGTTCTGTTTGCGTGTAAAAAAGATGAAGTATTACCCTACAAAATGACAGCTACAGTTGGAGGTGAAGAATGGAAAACCAGGGCTCCAATAGGTGTTCAAAAGGATAATACATTTACTATTCAAGGTACCTCCCTCGAAGGTAAAATTATTATACTTACGATATTTGGAACGGAAGTAAAAACATATAATCTAAATCCTGAATCTTTACAGGCGCAATGCAGTATTTTATATAAAGAATCTGCAAGCACATCTGAAGAAGATACATATTCCGGATTTGAAGGATCAATTGTAGTAACAGAAATTAATACTTCAAAAAATCAAATTTCCGGAACTTTTAATTTCACAGTACGCAAGGTTTCAAACCCTGCTGAAAGCCTGTTTATTACAGATGGAGAATTTGATGAAGTGCGTTATACTATTCAATAGATATTTTTATTAAAAACGTGTATAGTAGATGTAACTTTAGGTAAGGTTAGTAAAATCGATTTCCTTCGATTGATCAATCTCAAACAACTTACCATCTTCACATTTTAATGTACGGGCGGTAAACTTTTTTAACAGGGTATAGTTATGTGTTGCCATTATTACAGCTCTTCCGGAACTACTTATGTCTGTAAGCAATTTCAATATCTCATTTGAAGTTTCAGGATCAAGATTACCTGTGGGCTCATCTGCAAGGATTATATCCGGATTGTTTAGCAATGCCCGGGCAATAACCACCCTTTGTTGTTCTCCCCCTGACAATTGATGAGGCATCTTATAGCCTTTATAGCCCAATCCTACTTTCTCCAGTACTTCAACAATCCTATCATTTATTTCCTTCTTATTTTTCCAACCTGTAGCTTTCAATACAAATGCCAGGTTATCATATACTGAACGGTCTATTAACAACTTAAAATCCTGGAATACCACACCAATTTTTCTCCGCAAAAAAGGCACCTGCTTGGCTTTCATTCGCTTAAGGTTAAACCCGGCAACATTTGCTTCTCCCACCTTTAAAGGTAACTCAGCATATATAGTTTTTATTAAACTGGATTTCCCACTTCCCACCTTTCCAATTAAATACACAAATTCTCCTCTGTTCAGGGAAAAATTAACGTCAGTTAAAACCTGAAGCTCATCCTGGTAAATATTGGATTTATTAAACTCAACGATCGTATCAAATGACATAATTATAATTATTATGTTGAATAAGGTACAAATATACTACATGAATAATACATAATAAAATACATAATTAACAGTTATATGTTAATTAAAAAGAAATATCATTCTCCTATACAGATTTGTTTTTCCTTAATTTTGAATCAATTTGGCAGAAAATAAGACTCTTTATATGAGCATAAAAAGTCAAAAAGCATGTAACAAAAACATTTTCAGATGAAACCAGCATACACAATGTTTATTTTGTTCTGTTTAAACAGTATTATCCTGTTTTCACAGCAGACACCTTTTTATACAGGATCAGACTCAAAATATAATAAAGCAGTGGACTTGTTTAACAGACAAAAATATGGACAAGCACAAGAGCTTTTTAAAACGTATATTGAAGAAAACCCCATAACCACAACTGAGACACTCATTGAGGCTGAATACTATAATGCGATGTGTGCATTAAACCTCATGAATGATGACGCAGAATATCTTGTATTTCAATTCGTTGCGCATTATCCGGAAAGTCCAAAGGTAAATCAATTGAAATTTGAACTGGCAAAATATCATTATCAGAACAAAAAGAATAACAATACACTTAAAGCTTTAAAATCTGTTGACCACAATCAATTAACACCTGAAGAGCAAGCAGAATACTTCTTTATGAAAGGGTATTCCCTTTTCATGAAAAATGATTATGATGAGGCCCGGGTAGCATTTTACGAGATAATTGACAAAGACACCAAGTTTACATCTCCAGCAATCTACTATTATTCTCATATTAATTACACGCAAGAAAACTACCAGACTGCGCTTGAAGGATTTAATCGCCTGAAAGATGATGAAACCTTTTCTCCCATTGCCCCTTACTACATCGTTCAAATACTTTTCATACAAAAGAAATACCAGGAAATTGTTGAATATGCCCCTCCTATCCTTGAAAATGTCACAAAAAAAAGGAAAGCAGAGGTCGCTAAAATAATCGGGTTGTCATACTATAATATGAAGCAATATAAAGATGCTATTCCATATTTAATTATCTATACAGAAGATACAGAATCGGTTGATAAAGAAGATTGGTATCAACTTGGTTATTCATATTATTTTGAAAAACAATATGATAAAGCCGTTGAAGCTTTTAAAAAGATTGCCTATGGAAATAACGCCTTAAGCCAAAATGGCTTATACCACCTTGCTGACTGTTACTTAAAGCTTAATAAAAAAGATGAAGCACGTATGGCTTTTATGGGTGCATCTAAGATGGACTATGATAAAGATATAAAAGAAGATGCCTTATATCATTATGCTCTTGTAACTCATGAAACATCATTCTCTCCCTTCAACGAAACGATAAAGGCATTTGAAGAATACCTGAAGCTTTATCCCCGAAGCCCCAGAAATGATGAAGTGTATAAACATCTTGCTGTAGTATACCTGCATACAAAGAATTATAAGGCAGCATATGAATCTATGCAAAAGATTAAAAATCCAAATGAAAGCATTAACAAAGCCAAACAAAAAATAACCTATTACAGAGGGCTTGAATTATTCAACAACCTGGCTTTTGACGAGGCTTTAAAAATGTTTGATATCTCCCTTGAAAATCAGGAATATGATGCCCTGCTGGCTGCTCAGGCTTATTACTGGAGCGGAGAAGCCTGTTACAGGCTTGAAGAATTTGACGAAGCCCTGGAAAAATATAATTCTTTTCTTGAAAGTAATTTAGCAAAACGCGTCCCTGAATATTCCCAGATTCATTACAATATGGGATATTGTTTTTTCTCCAAAAAAGAATACCAAAAATCGTTAGAACAATTCTTAAAATTTGAAAGTACGGCTACATCTAAACCTTCAAATTTATTATACGATGCTTATAACCGGATAGCAGACTGTTACTACACTCTGACACAATATGATAATTCGCTTACATATTATAATAAGAATATTACTGCTGGTAAGTTTGATGTAGAGTATGCTATGTACCAGAAGGGACAAGCTCTTGGTTTACTTAAAAGGCATCAGGAGAAGATCTCAATTGACAATACACTTATTACAAAATTCCCAAATTCACCCTATCAAGATGATGCCTTATTTGAGTTGGGAAAAACATATACCATTGTAAATGAAGACAATAAAGCCATTGAAAGTTATCAGACCATTATTAAAAACTATCCTAACAGCAGCTATTATAGTAAGGCATATGTACAATTGGGCTTAATCTATTATAATGATGGTAATAATGAAAAAGCACTGGAAACTTACAAGAAAGTTGTGGAAGGGTTCCCGGGATCAGCTGAATCAGAAAATGCCCTCACCGGTATTCGAAATATTTATGTTGATATGAATAACATAGAGGCCTACTTTGCTTATGTTGAAAGTCTTGGCACTCAAACTAGTGTAAGTATGGCAGAACAAGACTCACTTTCCTATATCACAGCCGAAAACCTATATATGACAGGAGATTGTGATAAGGCTAAAAGCAGCTTTATAAAATACATTGATCGCTTTAAAGATGGCAAGTTTCTTATAAATGCTCATTATTACAGTGGAGACTGTCAATACAAGTCACAAGAGTACGATGAAGCATTGGCTTCGTTTAATTACATACTTGATAAACCTAAGAATCCTTTTACAGAACCCGCATTTTTAGGTGCTGCAAATATTAATTACTGGAATAAAGATTATGAAGAAGCACTCAATAATTACATCCAGCTTGAAAATATTGCTGAAGTAAAAACAAACATCCAGGCAGCTAAAACAGGCCGGATGCGATGCTATTTTTACCTGAACAAATACGAAGAAGCAATTAAAGCAGCAACCCATGTACTCGAAGCTGAGAAACTAACAGATAATATGAGAAGTGAAGCAAACTATATCATGGGTAAGTGCAAACTGGCTATTGGAGATTACGATGGAGCCATAGATCATTTATTGATACCTGCCAGAGATCTGTCTACTGATCGTGGGGCTGAATCAAAATACATGCTAGCCGATATTTATTATACAATGGGCAAGATCGTTGAATCAAGGGCCGTCATTTACGACTTTATTGACAAAGGTACTCCCCATGAATACTGGCTGGCCAAAGCATTCATATTATTGTCAGATATATTCTCCGAAACCAATAATGAATTTCAGGCAGTATATACCTTACAAAGTATAATCGATGACTATTCTGTTCCTGATGATGGTATTATACAAACGGCAAAATCAAAAAAGGTCCTCATCCTTAATCAAATGCAGGAGAAAGGAATTAACATTGATGATGCAAACATAAAAATTGAGTAAAAACATTCAAACAATCTATACAATGAGACATTTTCAATTCTTACTTATATTTCTCATTCTTCCTACGGGCTATAATTTAAGTTATACCCAGGATATAAAAAAGGAAGTTAAAGTAGTAAAGCCCTACGAGCCTACTTTATCTGACGCTGTAAAAATTAATTTTATGCCAAAAATTAATGACACCACTACCCTGTCAACGGATTTTAACTATGCCATAGAACCAAAGGTTATGGATGCAGGATTTAATCCCCGGCCGATCTCTGCAGCTAAAATGGTAAATGAACCATTGCCTAAATTATATAAAAGTCACCTTAAAGTTGGATTTGGAAATTATTTCACACCTCTCATTGAACTTTCTCTGCACAACCTAAGGTCAAAGAACCTGTCTTATGGGGCAAACGTGAACCATATTTCGTCACATGGAAAAATAAAACTTGAAAATGAAGAAAAGGTATTTGCCGGTTATAGCAACACCAGTTTTAATCTTTTTGGTAAAAAAATCCTGAAAAATTCAGTTATAGCAGGAGATATAAATATTTACAATAATGTCGTCCATCATTATGGATACAATCCTGACCTGGATACAACTCTTGAAAAGGAGGATATTCGCCAGAGTTTTATAAATGTTGGTATTAATACAAAATATTATTCAACGTATCTTGATTCTTTACATGTAAATTATTCAGGCTATATTGACTATGCATACTTTACCGATGCAAATGATAATTTTGAGAACTCCTTTTATATTGGAGCTGATTTCGATAAAATAATTGAAAAACAAGATGTAGGATTAAACTTCTCATTACAGCATTTTGCACTTTCCGGTTCTATTGATTCAAGTAATAATACAATACTTGGTATTTCTCCATGGATATCAAGACACGGAAGTGAATGGAGATATCAGCTCGGTTTCAATACCTATTTTGACATGGCACATAGCGAAACCAAAGTGCACTTTTCACCAAGAGCACAGCTGCAATTTGTTGTAGTAGAAAACATTCTCGTACCATATATTGGGATAACAGGAAATTATGAGGCGAATAACTACAGAAAAATTGCATTGGAAAATCCATTTATTATACCCAACCTTCATGTGAAAAACACAAACCATAAAATTATTGCCTATACAGGATTAAAAGGCAGGTATAGTAAAGATATTTCATTCAATATTAAAGCTTCCTATTCAATTATTGAGGATTTATACTTTTATGTGAATGATAGCAACTCAATCCTTGAAAATCAATTTGACGTAACCTATGATAATGCAGAAGTAGCAAATATATATGCTGATTTCAGCTATACTTTCTCTCCTCAGCTATCTTTTACATTAAAAGGAAATTATTATAACTATCAACTCAACGATGGATTACATGCCTGGTACAGACCCGATTTTGATGTTACCCTTTCATCTGCTTATAATCTCCGCAATAAAATATTTGTTTATACTGACATCATCGGAATAGGTAAACGCTATGCAAAACTAAACGGAGCAGATGATTCTAAGGAATTACCGGCAAATGTTGATTTGAACCTGGCTATCGAATACCAATACACAAAGAATCTTTCAGCCTTTTTGAGAATAAATAATATTCTTGGTTCCAAATATTACTTTTATAACTTTTATCCCTCACAGGGCTTTAATTTCATGGCAGGTTTTACCTACTCATTATAGCAATATTTAGTAATAACTGGTAATTAATAAACAATATTTTTATAAGTAATTGATATCCATTATATTAAATCTTGTCAAAATGTTGATTTTTTGTTAAAAAAATCGATCAATTTTACCTCCAAAAAACCTTGAAAGATGGCTTTTTTACCTATATTTGGGAACAATTTATAAACAAATGTTTTTGTTTGTAAGGCGCTTATTAACAACTACTTATGATGCATATATTTAAAGATTGTAATAAATTCGCGTTAATTTATTATTTAATAAGCAATTGAACAGCATAAACAACATTTTTTAACATTCTACTTAATTCTTTTTTAATAAGTAATAATACATCGTAACTAAAACAAATATTATGTCTGAAAAGGTGAATAAGGAATACTCAGCGGAAAGTATACAGGTACTTGAAGGGTTAGAAGCAGTAAGGAAACGTCCAGCCATGTATATTGGTGACGTAAGTAGCAAAGGTCTTCATCATCTGGTATATGAGGTTGTAGATAATTCAATAGATGAAGCGCTTGCCGGGTTTTGCAAAAATATTGATGTTTTTATAAATGAAGATGGTTCTGTCACAGTTATCGATGATGGTCGTGGAATACCAACTGATTATCATGAGAAAGAAAAAAAATCGGCCCTGGAGGTTGTATTGACAGTATTGCATGCAGGAGGCAAATTTGATAAAGATTCATATAAAGTATCGGGAGGGCTTCATGGTGTTGGTGTATCCTGTGTTAATGCCCTTTCTGAATATCTAAAAGCAGAGATTCACCGGAATGGAAAAATTCATGTACAGGAATTCTCAAAAGGAAAACCTATCGGAGAAATGAAAATTATTGGAGACACAGATAAAATGGGAACCTGTATAACATTTCTCCCTGACAAAGGAATATTTACAATAACAGAATATAATTTTGAGATTCTTGCCTCGCGCTTACGGGAACTTGCCTTCTTAAATAAAGGAGTAAACCTGTCAATAACCGACAAAAGAGAACTGGACGATAATGGCAACGGTAATGGGAATGGGAATGGGAATGGTAATAATAATGGTAATGGCAACGGCAACGGTCATGATAAATACAGAACCGAAAAATTTTATTCAGAAGAAGGTTTAAAGGAATTTGTTCAGCTACTTGACCAATCACGCGAAAAACTGATTGATGAAATAATATATATTGAAACAGAGAAAAATGATGTCCCGGTTGAGATTGCATTGCAATACAATACATCTTTTTCAGAAAATGTACACTCCTACGTAAACAACATCAACACCATTGAAGGAGGCACCCATCTGGCAGGATTCAGGCGCGGTCTTACAAGAACTTTAAAAACCTATGCCGAAAAAACAGGGATGCTTTCCAAATTGAAATTTGATATTAATGGTGACGATTTTAGAGAAGGACTTACAGCAATTGTATCTGTGAAAGTACAGGAACCTCAATTTGAAGGCCAAACCAAAACCAAACTTGGTAACTCTGAGATCACAGGAGCCGTAGACCAGGCAGTCAGTACATTACTCACCAATTATCTCGAAGAACACCCAAAAGATGCAAAATCAATTGTACAAAAAGTAATACTCGCTGCAACAGCAAGACATGCAGCAAGAAAAGCACGTGAGTTGGTTCAGCGTAAAAATGTATTATCCGGTTCAGGATTGCCAGGCAAACTGGCTGACTGTTCGGATAAAGATCCCACAGTTTCCGAAATATTTCTCGTTGAGGGTGATTCTGCAGGAGGAACAGCTAAACAAGGCAGGGACAGAAGGTTTCAAGCCATTTTACCGCTTCGGGGTAAAATATTAAACGTGGAAAAAGCCATGCAGCATAAAATATTCGAAAACGAGGAGATTAAAAATATTTTTACTGCCCTGGGTGTATCGATTGGAACGGATGAAGATAGCAAGGCTCTTAACTTATCCGGATTAAGATACCATAAAGTTATCATAATGACTGATGCTGATGTTGATGGAAGCCATATTGCCACCCTCATAATGACCTTCTTTTTCAGATATATGCAGGAACTGATTCAAATGGGATGTTTATACATAGCCACTCCCCCTTTATATTTGGTCAAAAAAGGAAAATTTGAAAGATATTGCTGGACTGAGGAAGAACGGGTACAAACTATAGAAGAGATTGCAAAAGATAAAGAAGGAAGTGTACACGTTCAGCGATATAAAGGTCTGGGGGAGATGAATGCCGAACAATTATGGGATACTACTATGAATCCTGAGAGAAGAACTTTGAGGCAGGTTACTATTGAAAGTGCAGCAGAAGCGGATAGAATATTTGCTATGCTCATGGGAGACGAAGTACCTCCACGCAGAGATTTTATTGAACAACATGCAAAATATGCTAAAATTGATGCATAAAAAAAGACCGCAAAAATGCGGCCTTTTTTTTACCCTATTAAATAACCCAACCCAAAAAACTACATAGTAAAAATATAACAAAACTTACTGAAAATAAACAATATATAGGTGAAATTAGTCACTTCTAACAGATGATTTACATCAACAAATTTGAAGTCTTATTTTGTAATATTAATTAATGTATGACACCACTCCAAAACATCAATAAACAAAACACTTGTAGTACAATAAATATTTTTTAAACACTACTATTTTTTGTAAAAGAATTTGATTTTAATAAATATTATTCTGTAAATTTATTATTCAATTATCTCAAATAATAAAATATATCTAATGAAAATGAAGAACTTTTTTGTCAGCATCCTGCTTGCAGCTATCTCATTCGGTTGTAATATGGAGAACACTTCCACCTCAATAGGACTTACTGTTGAAGATTCATATTTTGCTACTGAAAATGAAGATGGCTACTTAGAAAAGGCTCCAAATAATACTTTTAAAGCTGGAGAAAACATTAACATGGTTTTAATAAACGTATCCGGATTTAAAAAAGGAGAAGACGGCTTAAACTCTTTTGAAATGGAAATGGAAGTATATGACAGCGAAGGTAAATTAATACTCTCTCTCGGCAATCTACTGGGAGAAGGTGGCCATATAAGCCTTGAAAATAATATTGCTGAATCGCCATATGCTTCTTTGACCAGTACGGAAAACCTGCAACCGGGTACGTACAAATGGAAATTATCTATATACGATAATATTAGTGGAGGACATGCTACCGAATCAAAGACTTTTACCATTGAGTAGTATGCTATAATAATACGATTTAATTGAATTATTTCAATTAAATTATACTACTTATGTTTAAATCCCGGATGTCTGCTTGTAATACTCTAAAATTACCAATTTCTCAATAATAAAACATAGGTAGCGGTTACTACTTCAATGTAATACATACAATATGGTTCCTTACGATGGGAGAATATTTAAAATATAATCTTTTATTCTATTTATTAATAGGTATACCATACACTCCCTTTTGGTTAACCTCAATTGCACAGAATGGAGTTTATCTTATTGAGAGTAATGAAAATGACTCAAGCTCAACATATTCTTCAATTAAAGCAATAACTATAACGAACAAACATGATATTATACTTGTCAGCAATTACATTAATAACAGAAATACTGTGCATTCCTGTCAATTAATAAAACTTAACAGTCGACTTGAAAAAATAGCAGATTTGTCATTTGGAAGTGCCGAAATTATTAACCTCTACAAGCCCCTTATTCTTCCGGATAATTCCATTCAATTATTCTGTACAGCTTCAAAACATGGTTTTTTCAATCCGGTTGTCTACAGCATTGAACAAAACCTGGACGCATTTGATGAAAAAGATATATATACCAATCAATCCACCTATATTGGAGGAATTGTTGAGGTTGATTCTCAAAATATAATAATTGTACAAAGTGTTAAGGATGAATCTAATACATACAATATTAATATTTTTCAGTTTAATACAAAAACAAATCAGGAAATATGGAGTAACCGGGTTATTAGTGAACTTCATGAATTGCCTTCAAATATAATATTATTAAAAGACTATAGTATTGTAGTGTTAGCTAAACGGTATGACCATTCTTTTTCTTCATATAGTCCAATAATTTATAGGTTATCGCCAGTTGGTGAAAAAATTTGGTTAAAGGACATGACATCTACAATTCATGGCTTTCATACTCATGATATTATCCAATCAGATAATAATAATTTAATATACATAAGCTCATATCAGGGCCGCAATAACCAAATACCACAAACCCTTCTCGTTTCAATAAATATCGAAAATGGAAATACTATACAAAAAGAGGTAATTGATACCCTGAAAGCAAACGGAATAATTCAGCTTTCAAATGGCAATTTTTTAATTTATGGTAGTCAAAATCCATCTTTTAATAACCCCTCTCATTCAATTGCATCATATGTTTTAATAAGTCGAGAATTTAAACAGATTTATTCGTATGAATTAAACTCTTTAAACTTTGTTAATAATAAAGCTTCAGAGATAAAAAAAAGTTCTATATCACAAGGTTCAGAAATCTTAACTGGGACAAGGCTATTTAATAATAGTATCATTTTAGGAGGAAATATTCTACTTATTAATAATGATAAGAATGAAAATTCACAATCAAAAGAAATAAAACAATACGTATTAATGTTTTATACGGATTATGCAGGTTTTATTCAAAATAATTAAAACAATTATATTCTACAGGCCGTTTAATATAATAGTGACAATAGAATATTATATTCTTCCTTGTGGGATATTAAAAACAAAATTAACCAAACCAAAGAAATGAGTTATTCAAATAAAACAAAAGAGCAACTCATCAAAGAATTGGAAGTACTTAAAACGGAACTGGAGAATTTAAAAATTTCACAACTAACAGATGATGTATCATCTGAAGGTCAGGACCGCATTAACTGCATTTTTAATAATTCTACACTTGGGCTATACAGAAGCACCCCTGATGGAAGGATACTTATGGCCAACCCTGCCCTTATTAAAATGCTAGGATATAAAAACTTTAATGATTTAGCCAGGCGAAATCTTGAAAAAGATGGTTACGAGCCTTCATATGATCGAAAGACATATAAGGAGCAAATGGAAAAATTCGGAAAAGTAGTAGGTCTTGAATCTATATGGAAAAAATATAATGGAGAATTAATATATGTTAGGGAGAATGCCGTTGCCTTCTACAGCAATGATAAAAATATCAGGTATTATGAAGGCACTGTCGAAGATATCACAACCTATATTAAAACCGTAAATATTCTTAGAGACAGGGAAGAAATTCTTAGAAACATATACCTTGCCTCACCCTACGCAATTAGTCTTATTGATTTACAAGGCAATATAATTGATTGCAACATAGCAAAAGAAAAACTATATGGTTACAATAAAGGAGAATTGATAGGAAAGAATATCAGTATTTTTCATCAGAAAGAGGACATTAAGAAATCACAAAAACTATTTAAAAGAATCTTAAAAGAAGGATTTCTTACAGGCCATGAATTCCTTCTTCGAAGAAAGAATGGACAGACTTTTATAGGTGAATTTTCAGGAAGTGTAATAAAAGATAAAAATGGAAAACCTCAATCAATTGTTTCAATAACTCATGATATAACATGCAGAAAACAATCTGAAGAACTTATCAGACAAAGTGAAGAAAAATATCGCTCACTTTTTGAGAATATGTTAAATGGTTTAATACTATTTGAGTTAGTCTATGACAAAAAAGGAGAACCGGTTGATGGAAGGTATATTGAGGTAAACCATCTATATGAGGAAGTTTTTAGAATAAAAAGGGAAAATATTTTAGGCAGAACACAGAAAGAAATTTATGGATTTGTTGATCCGGAATTAATTTCAAAACTAATGGAGGTAATAAAGTATAACAAAGCTGTTCATTTTGACTATCAACTAAAAACTGTAAACAAAATTCTTGATGTATATGCTTATAGCCCCAAAAAAGGACAAATAGCGGCCATTTTTAACGATATTACGGATAGGAAAAGGGTTGAACAAGAACTTATTTTTGAAAAAAACCTCCTTGAAACATTTATGAATAATACGGTAGACCATATTTACTTTAAAGATATGAATAGTAGGTTTGTAAGGGTAAATAAAGCCTGGGCAAAAGCAAGAGCATCAAAATTAAATTCCGACCCGCATAGGGTAGTTGGACTAAGTGATTATGACTTCTTTTCAAAAGAAATTGCAGAACAAACCTTAAAAGATGAGAAAAGCATCATTGAGTCTGGAAGACCATTAGTTCAGAAAATTGAGATAAGGCCTGGCAAAAATTCCAGGGATCATTATATTTCAACAACCAAAATGCCATTTTTTAATGCTGATGGTAAATTAGCCGGCACTTTTGGAATATCTCGAGACATCACAAGCTTAATTGAATTCGAAAAATCTTTACAAAAATCGGAAAAAGAATTACAAGAATTGAATGCTACAAAAGATAAGTTTTTCTCAATTGTAGCCCATGACCTGAAAAATCCATTTGGGAGTGTAATGAATTTTGCCAATTTAATTTTAAGCAACCTGGAAACCCTTGAGCATGAAAGAATAATAAAATATGTCTCTGCCATCTTTGAAACATCAAAACAGGGATTTAACCTGTTAGAAAATTTACTGGAATGGTCAAGGTCTCAAACAGGTAAAATCATATATAATCCGACTAATTTAAGCATTAACAGTCTGACAGAATCAAACATTAGTTTTGTCGAACATGCTGCTGCAAAGAAAGAAATATCGATACAAAATATGCTTGAAGAAAAGTTGACCGCCTATGCTGATCCCAACATGACATCCACAGTTCTACGCAATCTATTGTCAAATGCAGTAAAATTTACAAACACTCAGGGAAAAATTAAAATCTATAATATTAAAAGAAAGAATTATTTAGAATTATTTATCGAGGACAATGGTGTTGGAATCCCAAAAGAAGAATTAAACAAACTATTTAAAATAGACGAAGACTATACAACCCGTGGAACAGATAACGAAAAAGGAACAGGTTTAGGATTGATCATTGCGAAAGAATTTGTTACAAAGAATAAGGGTGAGATTAAAGTTAAAAGTAAGGAAGGAAAAGGCAGTATCTTTAGTTTCACTTTACCCCTGGCACAATAGATTTATTTTTGATTTTTTGGTTTAAACGATAATCAAATCCTCCTTCGAAGCCTGCAATGAGATAAATTTATTGCATCGTTAAACCCTACCAATGTTAATTATTGTTAAGCAGGTAACAATATAAAGTGCTTAGCGTTGTATAATAAAACAAAAGGATTGAAATTTGTAAAATAAATCTTAAAAAATAAATTTTAACTTTGAATAAAATAGTAGTGTTATGAGAGCAAAAAAGATTTTAACCCCGGTACTTTCCGCATTTTTAGGAGGTATTTTAGCTTTATTAATATATTCCCAGTTTATTTCAACGAATAATAAGGTATATATTTCAGAACAGGCTAATCCTGTTCGCTATGCTAACTTACCAGCCAGTTTCACAACAGATGTCTTTGATTTTACGCTGGCTGCTGAAAACACAGTTCATGGTGTTGTTCACGTTATGACTCAATCTGTAATAGAAAATGCTTACAGAAATCCCCTTTATGAGTTTTTTTACGGAGACAATTATAGCGAAAAACAACCCGTTTTAGGATTTGGTTCGGGTGTAATCATATCAAATGATGGTTACATCGTAACAAATAATCATGTTATTGCCAATTCAGATAAAATTTTAGTAACCCTCAATGATAATAGAAAATACGAAGCAAAGCTGGTAGGTACAGATCCCAGTACAGATCTGGCAGTGCTTAAAATTGATGAAAAAGACCTGCCATTTATACCTTATGGTGATTCTGAAAATATTAAAATCGGACAGTGGGTATTGGCAGTTGGCAATCCATACAATCTTACGTCATCTGTAACTGCAGGTATTATAAGTGCCAAGGGAAGAAATCTGGGAATCGTTGAAGATCAATACAGAATTGAATCTTTTATTCAAACCGATGCAGCACTTAACAAGGGAAATAGTGGAGGAGCTTTGGTAAATACAAATGGCGAACTTATTGGAATAAACACTGCAATTATATCTCCATCCGGGGGGTATTCAGGAAACTCATTTGCCATACCAGTAAGTATTGTTAAAAAAGTAGTTGCAGATATAATTGAATATGGAGAAGTACAAAGGGCTGTGCTTGGTGTCATTATAACCGATGTGGATGCAGATATTGCAAAAGGATTAAAACTTGATAATGTATCTGGTGTACACGTGGATGATCTTAGAAAAGGAGGTGCTGCTGCAGATGCCGGAATAGTAAAAGAAGATGTGATAGTCGCTATTAACAACGTAGAAATCAAGAATGTAGCAGAGCTACAAGAGCAAATTAGTAAATATCGCCCGAATGATCAGATATCAGTCACTGTAATTCGTGATAGTAAAAGGAAACAATTTAACGTAACATTACGTAATATGTATGGTGACACTAATCTGGTAGACAGTTCGCAAGGTGTACTGGTACTAGGTGCAAAACTGGAAGAAGCAACTTCCGGGGAAAGAGTGAAACTAAAAATTAAAAATGGCGTAAAAATCATTGATCTCGACAATGGAAAATTTAAAGATGCAGGAATTAAAGAAGGTTTTATCATTTTACGCATCAACAACGAAGTTGTTAATAAACCTGCAGATGTTAAAACATTGCTCGAGAATACTCAAGGAGGTGTATATATTGAAGGGATATATCCAAATGGAGTAGTAGCTTATTATGCTTTTGGTATGTAACTGCAGTACAATAATTTATAAAAAAAGCCTGCAGTTGCAGGCTTTTTTTTGATAAACATCTGAAAATTATATAGAAAAGAAAGTAAAATAATCTAAATTCGCAAAAATTTTTAAAGAAGCGTATGAGACAGTTAAAGATCACGAAATCAATTACCAATCGTGAAAGTGCATCACTGGATAAGTATTTACAGGAAATAGGCAGGGAAGAACTTATCACAGTTGAAGAAGAAGTGGAGTTGGCGCAGAGAATCAGAAAAGGCGACCGCTATGCTTTAGAAAAACTTACACGGGCAAATTTAAGGTTTGTGGTATCCGTGGCAAAACAATACCAAAACCAGGGTTTAAGCCTCCCCGATCTTATTAATGAGGGAAATCTGGGCTTGATTAAAGCTGCTGAAAAATTTGATGAAACACGTGGGTTTAAGTTTATTTCCTACGCAGTGTGGTGGATCAGGCAGTCTATCTTACAGGCATTAGCCGAACAATCAAGAATTGTCAGGCTTCCTTTAAACCAGGTAGGATCATTGAACAAAATAAACAAAGCCTACTCAAGGTTTGAACAGGAAAACGAACGAACACCTACACCAGAAGAAATTGCCGACACACTTGATATACCTAAAGAAAAAATTGCCGACACACTGAAAGTATCTGGCCGCCATGTATCTGTTGACGCACCATTTGTAGATGGAGAAGATAACAGTTTACTGGATGTTCTTATCAACAACGACTCTCCAAAAGCTGACAAGATCCTTATCAGCGAATCTTTATCCAAAGAAGTGGAAAGATCGCTGGCAACCCTTACAGAAAGGGAAAGAGATATTATTAAACTTTTCTTCGGTATTGGAGTTCAAGAGATGACACTGGAAGAAATTGGTGACCGGTTTGGACTTACACGGGAAAGAGTAAGGCAAATTAAAGAAAAAGCCATCCGAAGGCTTAGACATACTTCAAGAAGTAAATTACTAAAATCATACTTAGGATGATATAAAGAGGCTCAGGCCTCTTTTTTTGATTTAAACACTGCGAGGAGTTGAACCTTTGCAGGGTTTATAGTTCCATATAATATTGATTAGGCTGCAATTCAATCGATTCAATTTCAACCTCATTGACCAAATACTTCCTAATCTCCAAACAAAGGTGGCATTTATTTAAGTAACCATACTCCGGATTAAAACCATACATATTTACGGCCATATCATAGAAAGCTCGTATTCCTTTTGAATAAAGCATGAGAATAAAAGGGTATCTGTTTTCATTTAATTCTTTTCCCAAATCATCAATATGAATAGAAAATCCAGAACATAAACCTGGAATATAGTTTCCAAACAAATCCACATGAAAATGATCGGTTTTTGAGAGTTCTGTGCATCCATTGTTCTTATTCAATATACTTTCTAATGGAGTCAACTCAAATACTTGTTTAAAAGTATCAATAGCCCTGCCTCCAAAATGTGTCCAGTATCTGTTTGGTATGCCGGCTAAATACTCTTTACCAAATACTTCACTATACTCCTTCAATGAGTGTGTTGAAGAATCATCAAAACGACTTAAATCATTCATAAAACCTTGTACCCACGGGAATACAGATAATCCGGTTCTTTGGCATGCGCTTATTAATTCTTTAACTCTACATAAAGGTATATACTCATTATGAAAAGGACTAATTGATATTAATAATGTAGAAACTCCTTTGGCCCTGATAGCCCTAAGCTGCTCCTCCCCCTTCTCCTTATTAACAAACCATGATGAGTTCGTTTCGATATAATCAATTCCAATTCCTTCCTGATTGGCTATATCCAATACATCCAATAATCCATCAAAATTCAGAAAAGGTTCTCCTCCACCTATATGAACTGAATAACAACCTAAATCCTTTATCCATTTAAAATTATTACGTGCCTGTTCCCTCGTTATATATCTTTTTTCCCATTTTGGTGAGCATGCATATAAACAGTGTGCACAACGGGATGTACAGTAATAATTTGTGATTATGCCACCTGAAAATATTGTTTGGATTATTAAGTTTTTCATTAAAACTTAAATTTTTACGTCATAATGGCTATAAAAATAAACCGCCTTTTCAATAAACATCTGGTGTTACATAAGTTAATAAAAAAAAACATTAAGTCTGAATTTTGAAGCAAGTATTTTTACGCAAAAGATGAAATAAAAATATCAGATATCTCATCTCTAAATACAAATCTATTAACATTTTAATACTTAAAGTCAATAAATATCCCAAATAATATTATTGTAAATTTAAGTTACAATTAAACTCTACTTATCATGAAAAAACGCGTTAAAGAATTATACCTTGATTTTTCCATTGGTGGTTACATTTTTTCCATCCAGGAAAGGCACATTGCCAGCATACTTCAAACTAACAGAATAACTAACAAGACATGCACTCCAAATGGCATTAACAGTTATACTTTATATAAAGGGAAAACATTGCCCATTATTAATGAATTTAAAATTCTCGGCATCACAGCACTTTGCAAAAAACACGGATCCGTCATTTTAATACTTAAAAATACTGATGAGAATTTGGCCGGATTATATATGGATGACCTGATCGGGCTATCAACATATAATGATAAGGAAGCTGAGAATGTCCATCCATTATACATACCTGTTAAAACATGTTGTCTGAAAGCCATAATCCATGAAAAAAACGGATCCTGCAAATATTTACTGGATATTAATTCAATAATGAATGCTACAAATCCATTAAAGCCGGTTTCTTCAATGTATTTAGACCAAATTACAGCATAATTTAAACGTATTCCGGTTGAATGGCCGTTTTGCATGTAAAAGTACCTGAAAAAGCTAAAGATGGGTCAGGGAGTTTGTCCGATCTCCCGAGTGCAAAACGGTCTTTATTTTCCTGCATATCCATAATTATGTTTCCCCGGTATTATATTTTCAGTTGCTGTATTCTCTATAAAGTAACCAGAGTTTGTTTTAGAACAATACATACCGGTTTCTATAATTTATAAAAAAACATGGACAAATGCAAATTTTATTCCCTGTATTACAACTAAAGTAAATGCCCATTTTTTAATCTTGCAGGTTCTTAAAATACAGGTCGAAATATCACATCTGACAGGTCAATTTAGTTCTGGAAATAAGGATTTACATCTATTTTTATTTCATTATTATAAAAAATACAAACCATGAAAAAAGAGACGATCCAGAACCACTCGTATTTATCATTCGAGTTAGGCAGGGAGATTTTCGCAGCGCATGTAAGCTATGTGATAAACATCCTTGAAATGACCAAAATAACCCAGGTACCCACAAGCCCCCCATATATGCTGGGAATTATTAACCTGAGGGGAACTGTTTTGCCATTGATTGACTTACGTATGAAATTTGGTATGGTGCCTACACCTATTACAAACAACACTTGTATATTAGTATTATGCGTAAACATCGATCGGGAAACCATAATGCTTGGTGCACTGGTAGATTCAGTAAGAGAAGTACTTGAAATCGAGCCTGAGAAAATACAACCAGCTCCAAGCCTTGGAGGGAAATTCAACACCATAGGATTTAAAGGCGTGTATAAAGATATCAATGATGACTTTATACAAATAGTAGATATGGATTCGATACTGGCAATGAAAGAATTATCTGTTCTTAAAAGTGAATCCACTAAGGTTAATAAACTTGAAGAAATTACAAACTAAAATAGGAGGACTAAGAGATGAACTTTAAGAATTTAAAAATCGGAGCCAAATTATCTATTGGATTTGGCTTACTTATTGTAATAGTGATCATCCTGGGATCGCTGGCAATATTAAATATGTCCAGAATTTCGAAAAAATCAACCTGGCTGGCAAAAGAATATGCGCCGGAAGTGGAAGTAGCAAATAAAATTGAAAGAAACTCATTGCTTACCATATACAATATGCGGGGTTATGGTTATACTGAGGAGAAAGACTTTCTGAACAAAAGCAGTGATTATCTTAAAAATGTAAGGACATCATTGAATGACGCAAAAACCCTGGCAAGATCTGCCACTCAACTGGTAAAGCTCAATGAGGCTATTGGCAACACAGAAGAGGCCGTAAATAAGTATGAAAAGTTAGTTGAACAAACCATTGAGGTAAACAAAATCCTTGAAGAAGATAGAAAGTTGATGGATGAAGCAGCTGCACAATACATTAAAAACTGCAATGAATATTTAGCATCACAAAATGAGGCCATGACAAATGAAATAGGTGGAGGTGGCACTTCGTTGGAAAGATTAAAGAAAATATCCCTAATCAATGATATTATTGACCTGGGAAATGCAACCCGTGTTGGCAATTTTAAATCACAAGCCACCAGAGATCCTGAACAATTTAAAGAGGTAATGGGCAATTTTGACAAAATGAAACCTATGTTCGAAGAAATACTTAAAAATACGCGATTGGAAATTAACATCAAACAGGTCGGAGCTGTTCAAAAAGCTGCTGACGATTATCATCAGGCCATGAAAGACTTTTTGGCTAACTGGGAGAAACGGGAAGAAATAGCCAAAGAAAGAAATGATGTGGCAGAACAAGTGTTAGCTGATTCGAAAATGGTTTCAGAAGCAGGTATTGAACAAACGCTGAGAATCGCAGAAGAGGCAGTTATCCTTCTATCAAAATCAAGCACTGTAATGATTGCCGGTTTAATACTGGCATTGATTTTAGGAGTTGCATTTGCATTACTTATAACAAAAGCAATTACAGGTCCTGTATCAAAAGGAGTACTATTTGCCCAGCATATGGCTGATGGGGATCTTACTGCCAATATCGACATAGAACAAAAAGATGAAATTGGCATGCTGGCTACTGCACTGCGAGCTATGAAAGATAAATTAAAAGAAGTCATTTCCTTTATTGTAAATTCGGCTGATAATATAGCAGCTGCAAGCCAGGAAATGAGCGCTAATTCGCAACAGGTATCACAAGGTGCATCTGAACAGGCATCATCTGCTGAAGAAGTATCATCATCTATGGAAGAAATGGCTGCTAACATCGAACAGAATACGGAGAATGCAAAACAAACCGAGGGCATTGCATTAAATGCATCCAAGGGTATAGCTAAAGGAAACCAATCTGTTGAAATTGCAGTAGATGCCATGAATAATATTGCTGATAAAATCAAGATCATCAATGACATTGCATTCCAGACCAATATTCTTGCTCTTAATGCTGCCGTTGAAGCAGCCAGGGCCGGCGAACATGGTAAGGGTTTTGCTGTTGTGGCTGCTGAAGTCAGAAAACTGGCCGAAAGAAGTAAAATTGCTGCAGATGAGATTGATGACCTGTCAAGAAATGGAGTACAGGTATCTGAAGAAGCTGGTAAACAACTCGCTGAGATTGTTCCTGAAATAGAAAAAACCGCCAAACTGGTGCAGGAAATATCTGCTGCAAGCCTGGAACAAAACTCCGGTGCCGACCAGGTAAATGCTGCCATACAGCAACTAAATCAGGTTACGCAACAAAATGCAGCCGCTGCAGAAGAGATGGCTACATCTGCTGAAGAACTCTCAGCACAGGCAGATCAGTTAAAAGGTGCAATATCATTCTTTAAAATTGATAAAAAAGACCTGTCGCATAATATGGTTAAAAAGCATGCTGTAAATATTGCACATATTGAGAAAAAGAAAACAACCAAGAAGGCAGGCAAAAAGGAAGCAACTGATAAAGTGGTGATTGCGATGGATGAGGATGGGAAAGAACAGACAGAATTTGAAAGCTTCTAGCCTGGAATGAAAGTGAGGCAGTTTAGTAGCTGCCTCTCTTTTTTCTATCAAATATGGATAACCTTACAAAAAACATATATGAATCAAACAAGAATTCTCATTGTAGATGACTCAGATACAACTTTATATCTTGTGAGGTCATTTCTTCAAGAGAGCATTGATTGCCAGGTTTTTTTAGAGCATAATAGCAAAAGAGCATTAAATACTATTGCCCGACTTCACCCCGATATCCTTATACTTGACCTCCTAATGCCCCATAAGACGGGTCTTGAAATACTTTATTCAATAAGATCCAAAAGTATCAACAAAGATTTACCTGTTGTTATTCTCAGTTCAGCATCCAGCAACTATTATATCCGGGAAGCAAACAGGCTGCACGCAACATATTATCTAACCAAACCCATTCGCAAAGAAACTTTAGTTAATGCAATACTGAATATTCAGGTAACTCTTTCAAATTCTAAAACTTATATTTAAAAGGTTGTGTGCCAAATACAAATTCTTATATTATCCCTCAATGTCCGAATCAACCTCCTTTTGCCATAAAACTCCTTAACTTTTCATGTAAAAGCGCTTCGTCTATTGGTTTAGAAAGATAATCATCGCACCCCGACTCAAGGGCAAGCTTTTCATCCGATTGCATTGCATACGCAGTTTGAGCAATAATATAGATATTTTTCTGTATGGCTTTGATTTCATCTATCATTGACAATCCGTTCATATCTGGCAATTGTATATCTAATAAAACCAGGTCAAAAGGATGTTTCCTGACCATTTTCAAAGTCTCCTGACCAGTTGTTGCAATTTTTACATCAAATTGCGTTGATTGCAATATTTCCTCAATAAATAACCGGCTTGTCAGGTCATCTTCAACCAGAAGTATTTTTAATCCATTCTTTTGGTCACCAGGTTCTTTCATATCAATTTCATTCAGGATATTCTTATTATCCATACTACTGGTTAGGGTATTTTTGTTTTGAACCGTAAACCAAAAAGTTGTTCCCTTTCCAACCTCTGACTCATACCAAATCTTTCCACCTAATAATTCTACCAGCGATTTCACTATTGACAAACCCAATCCATTGCCCCCGTAAGATCTGCTTACTTCCTCATCTGCCTGCCTGAAACGATCAAATATGATATCCTTCTTATCATCAGATATACCAATACCGGTATCCTTCACAAAAAACAAGGGCATATTATCAGATATTGATGATAATCCAAATTCAATTTTCCCTGCTGTTGTAAACTTAATGGCATTATCCAATAAGTTAATCAATATTTGCCTTATACGATATTCATCAGAATTTAAAATGTATGAACCCTGTTTTTTTTGCAAAACTATTTCAATCACTTTTTTTTCTTTCTCAATGATGGTGGTGCTGTATAAAGAATAAATATCATGGAGGATACTGTTTATATCGAATGGTTTATCCTCAATTAGAATTACGCCCGAATCTATCTGGGATATATCCAGAATATCATCAATAATTTTTAACAAGGTCTTGGACGATTTTCTCACTATCGAATAATATCTATCCTTGCTGGCTTTGCTTAATCCATCCCTTAAAAGCATTCCCGAAAAACCAAGTATGCCATTCAGGGGAGTACGAATTTCATGACTTATATTAGTCAAAAAAGCAGTTTTAATTTTATCGCTCTCTTCAGCTTTTAATCTTGCCTCTTTTAACTCATCTTCAGTGTTTTTACGGTATATGGCAATGCTATAGATGTTTGCCAATTTGTTAATGAATTCCAGGTCCTGATCATTATATCCTTCTTGCTTGTTCGCCAAGGCAATCTGACCCACAAGCTCTCCTTTAAAAACTGCTGGAACTGATAAAAAATTGAAAATAGGTAAATGACCTTTGGGAATGCCTTTGGATGATGGATGTTTCAAAGGTGAATTTGTATAAAATGCTTTACCTGTATTTAAGACATAACCCCATAATCCCGAATATCCTTCATGGCCTTTTGGGAAACAAATATCCTTATCACTCATGCTACATAAACCTTTTAACAGGTCGCTAAGCGTATGACCAATATTGTCCCCCGTTTTTCGATCGATAGAAGATACATAACCAAAATTGCTGTTTGTTATTTTAATGGCCTGATCATACACTATATCGGCAATATGCTTCATAGACAGGTCTGGTTGTATAATTACTTTACTTAAAAGAGCCAGAGTTTTTGTATGTTCCTTCTCCTTCTCAGCTCTTTGTTTTGCATTCTCCAGTTCCGTTTCTCTTTGCTTCAATGAACTAATATCCCTGGTAATTCCTTTTATACCTATTGGTTCACCATCATCATCGTATAGGATATCAGCCTTTATCTCTATCCAAATTACACTTCCTCCTTTATTTCTCGCTTCAAATTGTTCCACAACAGGCATTTCAAATTTCAGGCCCTCATTAATTAATCCCCTATAAGTATCGATTAAGTTCTTTGCTTTAAATAAAGATTGAGGTGTAAGAATTTCTTCAATAGGTATTTTCGGTCTTTCAGAAATTGAATAACCAAAAAGGGGTTTTGAACAAGGATCAATATAAATCTGTTTCATATGAAAATCCGAAACCCACACCTCTGCATCAAGATATTGCAGGATCCCTTTCAGGTAATCTTTGCTGCTAGTATTTTGCATTATCATCTTTTGCTGAAGTGCAAGATTGTTTTGTCCTTCATTTTCAACCCTTGAATTATTATTTCCGCATTTCAGGGTTTTCTTTTCAGATATATCAGTCATTTTATTCATTTTTTATCCCCATATAATATAAGCTTATTTTTAAGCATATCTTACTTAGGTTTATTCACCACATCGTATAATATACCCTTCAATTCATCTAATTGTATCGGTTTTGTAATAATATATTCACATCCCGCTTTCAAGGCTTTTTGCTTGTATTCCTTTAAGGTATAGGCCGTTTGTGCAATTATACTTACATCCCTGTTAAATTTACGCATCTCTTTTATTGTATCAAACCCGTTTAATCCTGGCATATGAATATCCATTAATATAATATCGTACATAAAATTCTTTACTAATTGTATTGCATCCCTTCCTGTTTCAGCGCTTTCAATTTTATAGCCCTCATCCAAAAGAGATTCCTCAAGAAACATTCTGCTGGCAGGATCGTCATCCACAATCAGAATGCTGGTGTTTTTTACTTTTTTAAAACTTGCTGATCGTGCATTCCTTTTGAATTTTACCTCATTTTCAATTATATTAATTGGTAATTCGAAATGGAAAGTTGTACCAACATCTTCTTCAGATGTAAAGGATATTTTTCCATGCAAAAATTCAACCAGGCTTTTCACAATTGCTAAACCTAGACCATTTCCTCCCCTGGATCTCAATCCTGAATCCTCGACCTGTCTGAATCTTTCAAAAACCAATCCCTTTTTCTCCTCCGGAATGCCTATTCCAGTATCGCTGACAAAAAATGCAACCTTAGACTTGCCTGCTTTTAGTATTCCAAATTTAATATTTCCTTTATTTGTAAATTTGAATGCATTATCCAGAAGGTTCACAAAAATCTGCCTTACCCTGTATTCATCTGAATTGATCTGAATAATCTGGTTATATTTTACATACTCCAGATCTATATCCTCAATTCCTTTATCAAGTATTTTAGCTGTATAAAGTGAATACAGGTCAAATAACATCTCGTTTAGGTTAAAAAGTTTCCGGTCTATGCGCAAATCACCTGACTCAATTCGTGAAATATCAAGGATATCGCCAATAATTCTTAATAAGCCTTCAGAGCTACTCTTTATTATCGAAGCATAACGTTCCCTTTGTTCATCAGTCAACCCTGGTTTTGCCATGAGGCCGGAAAATCCCATAATGCCATTAAGAGGAGTTCTTATTTCATGGCTCATATTGGCCAAAAATGATGATTTCAACTTATCGCTTTCCAGTGCTTTTTCCTTGGCACTTATCAAATCACTCATAGTATTTGCATTATAAAGAGCAATAGATGCTAATTCTGCAATGGCCGAAACCATTTGCATGTCATGGGCAGTAAAAGGCTCCGGCTTATTAGCCAGACCAACTAATCCAATGGCTTTTTTACGTATAATAAGCGGTGCAAACATTACATTTTTTAGTTTCACATGTCCTTTTGGTAGATATTTTACCCAATCGGATTTACTAAAATCATTTTCAACAACTGCAACTCTTTTTTGATATGCTGTTTCACGCAATCCCCTGATAGGCATAGGCAATGATTCATCCACCGTGCATTTCATCCCCCCTGAATCTAAAAACAACACCTTATTCTCATCTCCATTATCAGCTAACATCGCTACATAACCACTTTTTGCTCTGGTAATTTTTTTACATATTCCAAAGAGCTTTTTAGCAGTTATTTCAAATGTATCAAATTCTATAACGGCCTGGCTGGCTTCAAGCAATGCAGATATATCCGCATTTCTAAGTTTAAGTTGATGTATATTATCAAGAGCTGCTTCTTTCGCTTTAATTGCATCTTCCCTGGCTTTTGCAATTTTCTTTTCTGTCTGCTTTCTTAAGGTAATATTTTCAAGTATCAATAACACATTCTGTTTACGATTAATATAAAGAGGTTCGGTTGAAACAGAATATATAACATTTTGAATCCTTTTTTTTGTTTTTATCTTCATTGGTGCTTCAACATTGGATAACCCTTTCTTAATGTTAACTGTTTTTAAAACCGTGTTCCTAAGCACACAGTCAGCACAACCTTCACTATTGCCACATCCTTCAGGATTACCAAGTGCCAGGATGCATTTCAGTGCATCGCCCCCACCCTTTCCAATAATACTTTTTTCATGCTTGTTAGCTAATCGCTTGCCGGCCTTATTTATCTTGACAATATTTAACCTTTCATTCAAAAGAAACATTCCAAAAGGAGCATTTTCAAATATTGACTGGAGGTTCTTTTCACTTTCCTCCAATTGCAGCAACATTTCATAGTCTTTTGTAATATCCTTTGAAACACCAAATGTTCCAATTATTTTGCCCATTTTATCTTTTAAAGGCAGTTTTGATGTGGTAACCCAGGTTATATTTCCATCCTTATTCACTTCCCTTTCAACATAATCAAGAATTGGTTTCCCAGTTTTGATTACTTTTTGCTCATCACTTAGTGCTGGTATCGCGTGTTCATCTGCATAAAAATCAAAATCGTTTTTTCCTATCACTTCCTCCGGTCCATCCATATGAAACTTATCAATCATGGCCTTATTTACTTTCACAAAACGACTCTGTTTATCCTTAAAGTAAATATACTCCGTAAAATTGTCCATGAGAGTATCTAAAAAATATTTTGCCTGATTTAACTCTTCCTGTTTAGCTTCAATCTCTTCCAATCGTTTCATCAATTCCAATTGCATGGATTGCAATTCCTCATTCTGGGCAGCAATTTCTTCATTTTTATCCTTCAGCTCAAATTCATACTTTTTGCGGTATGTGATATCATTAAAAATTACTGCAAAATAATCCTTTTGGGGACAGTATGCTTTTACTTCATAATACCTGTCAATTTCTCCGGAATATTCATCAAATGTCACGGAGTTGCCATATTTAGCAACATCACCATATCTTTCTATCCAGTATTTTTCAGTCTTGGGCATAACCTGCAACACTGTCCTTCCAATAATGCTTTCTCTATGCAACCCGGTAAGTCTTTCAAATGCCGGGTTTATATCAATAAACATGTAATCTTTCGGGTTGCCATCCTTATCATATATCATTTTATGAAGTGCGAAACCACTCCCCATTTCTGTAAAAAGCAGCTCATAATCCTTTTTTAAATCTTTCGTCTTCTTAAAAGCTTTTGTATTCTTCCTGCCTTCATCCTTTGTCATTTGCTGTTCATGAAAAATATGAACATATTTGTGTTTCCCTTCAACATCAATCTTGCGAAATTCCATATTATATTCTTTCCCGTTTAACAGTATAGTATTTATCCCTCTAACACCATCTCTCCTTCCATCTGTATTAAATGGACAGTTCTGGTGTGAATGGGTACCATTGCAAAATAACTCCTGACATATCTTATTTATATAGCTATCATCATCTAATCCAAGTGCTTGCTTCCCTATTTTACTTATATATTCAATTTTTTGATTCGAATCTGCAACCATAGCAAATTTTCCCTGAATACCGATTGTCTCCTCCCATTTTACTTTTACATTTCTTATATTCGTTGACTCTTTTCTCATTCTAATTAAAAGTTTTAACTTATTAAATCAATAAGAACCAATAAATTAGAAAACCAACACAATACCTTTGGTTGCAAACATACCTTTACAAAACACATATTGTGTTTTCATCCTATTCCTTCTATTAAAATAATAAAATTGAGTGAAGCATACTAATAAAAAGGTATGACAAATATATTACAATGATTTTTATTTTTTCTCTGAAAAAATTCTACAAACCTCAATCAATCAACCAACTGTGCTTAACTTAATAATTAGTTCAGGTCTTACTATCCTAATATCTTTTTTATCTAATTGAATTATACCGTCATGCTTCAATTCATTAATAATTTTGTTAACGCTCTCAATAGAAATGGTTGCCAACTCAGCCAGTTCTTTTCTTGTAATGAGAGAAAATATTCTGGAATCTTTTAAGTCCCCATTGGACAGATAATGAAGAGCTGCAGCCAGTTTCCCATGATTATTCCTGGTACTCATAACATTAATCCTGTTATAAACATATAAATAATCGTGAGATATCCACTCAATGATAAAGTTCAATAACTTGGGATTCTCATAAATCCGTTCTTTTAAATAGTCAATTCTAAGCTGACAGAGGCTTGTATTTCCAACTGCTACAAGTGAGAATGGATATACCTTCTGATTACCCAAAACCGGGAAGGCAATAAAATTATCTTTCGTAACAATCTTAAGAATTGTATTTCGATCATTCTTTCCTTCAATAACTACTTTAACAAAACCTTTATTAACATAAAATATCTGTGAAACAAAACCACCCTGTTTTACTATCACCTCCCCATGATGATATTGAACTTCGGTACAGTTATTTACCAGTTCATTATATTCCTTCTCTGAGAGTAAACTATTAAAACACTTATGTGTGCATTCCCAGCATGTTTTATTTTTCTCAATATCTTTCATTGCACTTTTCTATTTTAAGTAAATTACTAAAAATCTTCGAAATTTTAAAGAATATCATAAGACATAACTATAACTAATATAAGGCCGGGAAAAAGATGGTGAAGATATCCGGTTAATTCACAGGACAATATCAAAACAAAGCGGTAAAAATACTATGTACAAATGGTAAAAATACCATATTTCATGGGTACAAATTTCTACCTTATTTGGTTATTTAATAATATGTATTATCTGAATTTTATAATAGTTAACTGTATATTTGGAATATGATTAAACGACCAAATCATTCACTATGAAAAAGGTTTTAGTAATAGATGATTCAGAAGTAAGCCTATTCCTTATTGAATCTATTTTTGAAAATGATATGAACGTGGAAGTCCTGATGGAGGAAGATAGCCGGAATGCCATTAGGAAGATTAAATACCACCTTCCGGATGTAATTATTCTGGATTTGATGATGCCAAAAATTGATGGATTTGAAGTACTATATCAGATAAAAGCAGATCCGGGACTAAAGAATATTCCTATACTTGTAGTAAGTGCACGGCATGATAAGGATGCATTAAATAAAGCTGAAGAGTTTGGAGTAGCCGGATTTGTAAAAAAGCCTATAGAATTGAATGATATTGAGGTAAAGATAAGGGAGCTGCTTGAATCTCCAGTAAATCATATGGTATAACTAATCTATTAACCTATGGCACACTTATTCTGGAATGAATCATTGCGGGTAGAAGATCCGGGAATTGATCAGCAGAACAAACAAATAATTGGATTACTGAATATGTTTTGCGAAAGTGTAAAACAGGATGAGGGGAAAATATATGTATACGATTTGTTAAATTTATTAAAGGAGTACTCAAAATATCACTTCTTAACCGAAGAAACTGAAATGAAGAAAAATGGGTATATACATTTATCGGAACATAAAAAAAAACATACCCTTTATATGAAGAAATTGCTTGAACTGGAAAAATCTGTCAGTAATGAAAAGAAGGAAAAAACGTTAAAGAGAACTGAGGAACTTAAAACATGGTATTTCTCCCATATTAAGGAACATGATCAGAAATTTTTCAGGCAGGAATATTAATAGTAATTCTTATTCCAAAATAGTCTCTTCCATTAATTAAAACTTTAATATATAAGAGATTAGATCATTCTCGGGTTTTAATTTCAGCTTCTTTTTTAAACGAACACGGGCAGTTTGAATGCTGGAAGGTTTAACATTTAACAATCTGGCAATGTCTTTTGTATTCATATTAAGCTTTATGTAAGCACAGAGTTTCATATCATTTTGAGACAACCCTTTATGTTTTTCTGACAGTTTCTTAAAAAATCCATGATAGGTTTCTTCAAAATACTTCATTAGCATTTCCCAATCTCTGTCCAGGTTTAAATTATCTTCAATGACATATTTCATATTCTGATATTCAGTATATTTTGACAGATCAACCTTCAATGATAATTCATGCAGTTTTTTGTTCAAATCATGTAATGTTTTATTCTTTTGATGGGTGTATATAGTATCAATCACCATCTGTTTCTTCTTTTTATCTTCCAGCTTTGATTTTGTTATGTCCTGAAGCAGAAACTGAATATTTTTCTCCCCGTTAAAAAAGACCTCTGTAAAATGTATACGAACATACTTTGTTTTTCCTTTTACATCAATAATTCGGGTTTCTAAAGCATAAGGATATGCAACCCTTTTTAACCCTATATCCTCAATAGTATGTTGTAGTAAATGTATATCATCAGGATGAATATGCTCAAGGATACTTTTTCCCGTTGCTTCCTCAAGTGAACGAAATTCATGTATGTTTAAAAATTCCTTGTTGGCATATATAACATAGTCGTCTTTTAATATTCCCATACCAACGGGAGCATTTTCCATCAAGCTTTTATATTTCTCCTCGCTTTCCACCAAGTTTCCCTGGCTCTGAGCAAATTTTAGTGCAATAGCAGCCATTTCGCCAAACCCAAAGGCAAGTTTGGCATCATAATCAGAAAACCCACCAGTTTTATTTGCAAGTCCTATTAACCCAACTGTATCTTTCCCAAACTTAAGGGGTATAAACATTACATTTTCCATTCCTACATGGCCATCAGGTAATAAACTCACCCATTCTGAGGCAGAAAAATCATTATTATAGATTACATCATCGGCTTTATATGCCTCAGCCCGCAAGCCTCGGATAGGCATTGGGATTGACGGGTCAACAGAACAATCATAATCACCCTTATCCAGGTATACAACCTGGTTTTCTTTCCCATCCGGGCTTAAGATAGCAACATAACCTGCCTTTGCGCCGATCATTGTTTTACATTCCCTGAAAATTTCTTCAGCCACCTCTGAAAAATCCGAGGATTGTGGTATTGCCTTGGCTGCATTTAGCAATGCCCCCAGTTCTTTCTCATATCGCTTCTGATAAGTAACATCCACCATTGTAACCAACACCCTGCTATAATCATTCTCATAGCCGGGTGGGGCAAAGCCCTTAAGTATTATATTTCGGATGTCCCCGTCTAAAGTCATAACTTCAGTTTCAAATACGAAGTGGGTTTCACCCTTATAAATACATTCCAACACCTTTTTAAAACCCTCCCAGGATTTTTTGTTAAATGTAAGGGAAATATCTTTCAACAAATGTTCCCTGTTTTTTGCATTATGTATTTCAACCGCAGCATTGTTAACCTCCATCACTTTAACGAATTGGGCGCACTTCGCAACAAATTCAGGATTTTCATCAATCATAGCTTTAAATGCATCTATTGAAGGGCAATAGGATAATAATATCAGTTTTTTTACCTCTGAAAGATCCTCATCCCAAAGTGCAACCGGACTTTCATCAAATAAAGCTTTATAGTGTAACTGCCTTAAATTTAAATCATTATATTGGCGCTGAAATTCAGTATTATCCCTTATTATAACAAGTGAAGCTGCCTTTTTTTTGTAAGAAAATGGAATAACGGTTAATTCTGCATAAAAATTAGACGCATTCTTTCGTAACAACTCAATATTTAATTGGGGGTTGGGCAACTTTTGACCGGTTAAGGCCATAGTTTCCTTTACCGGTTCATAATATTTTTTTGGTATAAAATCAAAAAACTTCCTTCCAACCAAACTGGTATGGATATCCAAATCTAACAACTGATTTGTCGACGGGTTTGTAAATATAATTACATCGTCCTGCACCACTATTACGGCATTGGGTGAATTATTCACGATAGATGTAAAAAAATAGTCCTCATGATCATACAGGGTGTTTAAGAATGACTTGAGTTTTGTCTCAAATTCATGCACCTGCTGAATGAGGTCTTCAACTTCTCTCATTGTTACAAATATGATTTAAAAACAGCATAGTTTCTTGGCTTGTCCCAGTCATTTGAAAAATTACTAAAAAAATTTAAGTAAATCAATCCCCGGAACTACCTTTTAGAGATATTGCCTTATAAAAATCTAATTTTCTGTTTCCTCCCCTTTAAAAAACAACTCCTCTTTAATTACTCTTATCCTTTCTGTGGCATAAGCTCTATATGATATTGTCATTCCATCTGGGATTTCCATATCATAATCCGGTTTTGCAATGCTAAGAAAACGTTCGTAGTATTTTAATGCCTTCGAAAAATTAGCCATATAATCATATTGCACAGCTATGTAAAAGATCATCTCTGGCTCATCGGGATAAAAACCATGAGGCGTAAGATAATCTACCAGGGCAAGGTTATATTCGCCAACAGCATTGTGCATTTCTCCCAACTTTCCATACACACTTATCATCACATCTTTTGAGGGCATAATAATTTGTCTGGCCTTTTCGAGATAAACAATGGCCATCTCTTCCTGCAGTAGTTTACCAAAAGAATTCCCGATAAAAAAGAGTATTTCCGCATCCGTTGTATCCTGCATGTAAGCTTTGTTTAAATATATTATAGCAGTATCGTAATAGGAATTCTTAAAGTTGGCCAGACCGAGGTATTTGAATGAGAACTTTGACGAATCATTGTGATAAACTGCTTTTTTGAACCATTCTATGGATTGTTCATAATCTTCCTTTAAGTACAGCAGATAAGCTTTTTGTTTAATAATTCGTACATCGCAGGTATCGTAGGCATAAGAAATATTGGCATATACCTCGGCTGTATCCAAGTGCTTCTGCCCTATCAGCATATTAATTAACACGGCTGCTGAAGCTATATCGGCAGGATTAATCATCAGTTCCTTTTTATACCATTCAATTGCCAGGTCAATATTATCCATTTTCTTACAACATTTTGCTGCCTGGCGTAAAAAGTAAAAATTAGTTGAATCATAGTTTATCAACTTTTTATAGTTTTCATATGCCTCAGTTAATCTCCCTTGATCTTCAAGCAGTTGAGCCAACTGAGCCCTGCAAAACACCTGAAATGAATCAAGTTTTAAGCATTCTTCATAAGTAAGAATTGCACGTTTTGAATCCCCCTTCGACTCATAACAGCTGGCTAATGATCTTATAATTATTCCATTATGATTTTTCTCCAAAGCTTTCGTTAAGTATAGTATGGCCTTTTCAAAATCATATACCTGAATATGTGAAACTCCAACTGCATATAGTATTTCCCAGTGTAAGGAATCATGTAGATCAAGTTCTTTAGCAATCTGAACAACTTTTTTATAATTACCCGCTCTGTAAAGTTCTACAATGGAATCATCTTGAGCATTGCAACTTAAAGAGAACAGTATTGTAATAATAATGACAAAACTCCTCATGATATGAATAAAAAATAACAATATACAAAAAATAAAAAAAGAGAAGTCTCAAATATGAATAGAAAAGCCTTTTTATGAAAGAATCTTTTTACAAATCGAACAAAATTTATTAAATTAATATATACATAATACTCTAACCATAATGAAGAACCGAAATTCCATTAAATTCCGCGTCATAAGAATTCAAGCAATCTTTTTGCTTTTCTTTGTTTTTATATTTCATGATTGCAGTAAAAGCATTTCGTACAAAGAATTTGAAGAAAACACGTATAGTGATCTTCAAATAATACTTCAGGAAAGAAAGACACAGTTGATCAATTATCTGACTGAAATTATGAATCTTGCTAAGAATGTACGACATGATGAAGTAATGATGAATTTCTTCAAAACAAAAAAAGAATATTATGCTTTACGGAATGACAGCCTTGTTCCGGACATACTGGTGAATGAAATAGAAAAATTAAAACAAAACATAGAGAACTATTATCTTGAAAATTATCTTAACTTTTATGATATAATGTTTATTGACAACGATGGAGAAATTTTCTACACCATAAGAAAAGAAGATGATTACCATAAGAATATCTTCCAGGGAAGTCTGGCTAACACGGGGCTCTCATTAAAGTTGATGGATAAGCCCAATGAATCGTTTGTTGATTTCCAGTTTTATGAAGTATCGGGAGAACCTTCTGCCTTTTTTATTGAACCGGTTATAGAAGATAATACTAAAATGGGATGGATTGTATTACAATGTGGAATTGATAAAATAAACAGGCTTTTCAGCATTAACAAAAATTTAGGGGTAACTGGTGAGATTGTATTGGTAAACAAAGAACATTATATGTTAACAAACTCAAGATTTAAAGCGGAACCGACCATATTAAAACAACAACTCCCCACTAATAACATTGAAAGTAAATTCAAAGAGAAAAAAGGGTATAAAACAGTGATTGACTATCGAGGCAAGAAGGTATTAAGTGCTTTTGAAGTATTTGAATTCTTTGAAAAGGAATGGCTTATTATAGCTAAAGTGGACAAAGATGAGGTAATTTCACAATATTACCTTGAAAACCAAGACATTCTCTTCCCGAAAATAAAACGAAATCTTGAATTAACAAAAAATCCAGACCGTGTTCCTTTTAATTATGATGAAAAGATTACTTATGTTAATATGGACGAATTTAAAAGATGTGATACGGCATCAACACTTTATACACATGGTGTTTCTACTTGCACAGCCGTTATAATTTCATACCCCGGTAAGTTTTCATACATGGCACATGTTAGTCCTTATGATGTTATTTATAATGAAAACCGAACAGATATCATTAACCAGATGTTTAAACAGATCTACTACTTTGATATTACCCTATCCGAGAAGCGTGATCTGGAGATCAAAATTATGTCTGGTCAAATAGAATCTTTTAAGAACCTCATTGATATTTTGTTAAACAAAGGCATTTTCTTGTCACAAATCAAGATAATGTACCGTAATGATGCTGAACATGGAAATGTCTATAATATTAATCCTAAAAAGAAAAACATAGTGAACTGGAAAATAAAAGGTAGCAATCCGTATTTTATAAGCCAGGATTTTAATGACATTATATCATTGGAGGAGATAATTCTTGCAAAGGAATAATTCTGAAAGCAAATCGGTAGAGGTTTATGTAATGAACAAAAGAAAGAGAACCTGCTTATTACATCAAGCAGATTCTCCCGAACATGAGAAAATGTAACAGACTATGATATTTCATCAAAACTCAATGCGATAACTCAAAACCGGCAACAAGCCCATCTGGGTCCAGGTTTCAACCTTACCTGTATTTGAGTTCCAATAATCCCCCACAACATTCAATTTGTTTGTAACATTCTGAATATCAATCTCCCAAATACGTGTTGACATTTTCTTTTCAGTCCTGAACCTTAATTTTAAATCAGCTCTGAAAAACGGATCCCTCTGAGCAGAAAAAGCCGGGGTTTCCTTTCTTATAGTATATCCCGCATTTGCAGATGCAACTTCATCAATCGGGTTATACCTCATACCACCTGCTATGGAAGTTCTTCCACTTATACCCAGAATTCGTTTTTTCCCATTATTTTTCAATACCCATTCTTTTCCACCGAGCACATTAAAAACATAATTACCATTATATTTTGAGTTGTATGTCATTCCATCACTTCCTTCATATGTTGAATTATACAATGAAGTGGTTACAAGAAAATAATAATTGTTTGAGAAAAACTTTTCAACTGTAACCTCAGCACCATAATTTAGTCCCGTGCCTGAATTCACCATTGGAGTTGCCGTATATCCATCAGAGTAGTTAAGTGCTGAAAAAGAGTTGGAAGAGTCTTTATAAACCGGTATATTATATAAATCCTGTATATACATCTCCGTTTTTACTAGTAAATCCGGGGTGAAATTATGCTCATACCCCATTACATAGTGCCTGGCCTTTGTAAAATCCATGTTTTTATTTGGCTGAATATATGAACCATCTTCCATTTCAAGTTCAGCATAGTAGCTAGTTAGTGATTCCATACGGCTATGTATGCCAAAACCTGCACTTAAAGTATGAGCAGGTAAAAACTGCCATCTCATTCCCACACGTGGTTCCAGGGAATACTTCTCATTACGGTCAAAGTACATATAGCTTAATCCATTGGTCATGGTTATCTTATCAGTTACCCTGTATTTCCAGCTTACATAACTTTGTATTTTACTTGTAGTACCGTCATCCTCAACATCTTTTATCAGTCTTTCCATATCTTCGTCCCAATAATCTGAAAACAGATCAAAACTCATACGTGTGTATGTAAAACCTGTTTTAATGGAATTTTTTGCATTCCACTTTCTATTTAATGCAATATCAATCAATTCATTTTGATACAAAAAGTTTTCCCTGCCATAAATATAATACTCATTATTATCATCCACCTCCTCATATTTCCAACGATTTCTGGACACTGTAGTGGCCAGGGTAGTTTTCAAATACGTTTTCTGATCTAAAAATAAAGTATGTTTTAGACCCAATACACCCATATCTGTCCCAAAATTATTCCTGTATTCCTCGTCTTCTTCAAAAATATCACACATACCCCCTACACCGAATATAGAATATGTGCCCATTTTTTCAGTAGGCAACTCAATATGAAAAGCCAGGTCCTGAAATACAGGCACGGCATCACCAGCTAGTTTAATTCCTATCGTGTTCAACATGGCAAGCGAGGAATACCTATAATTTATTAGGTAGGATCCATTATAACCTTCGTAGAATGGCCCTTCGATGGAGCAATCTGTTCCTATCAAACTGGCTTGTAAAGAGTATTCCCGTTTTTCATTATTGCCTCTTCTCATATTTATATCAAATACTCCTGATAATGCATTACCGTACTCTGCCGGAAATGCCCCCGTAAAAAAGTCGGAATTATCCAGCATATTGCTGTTTAATATGCTTATTGGCCCCCCACTGGCACCGTCTTCAGCAAAATGGTTAGGATTCGGTATTTCAATTCCTTCCAGCTTCCAAAGCATTCCTCTGGGAGAATTACCCCTGATTATTATATCATTGTCACCATCAGGATTACCTGACACTCCGGCAAATGAAGCTGCCATTCGTGACGGATCATTAAAACTTCCGGCATATCTCTTTGTTTCATCCACCGAGAATGAACGTGCACTTACAGAAGCCATTCGGTTAAGTGTTTCTCCCTTATTTTTCTTTGCAGATATTTCCACACCTTGCATTTGAATTACCGATTCCTGCATTTCAATGGTAAGCACAACCTCTTTCCCCACACCTAACAATATATCATTCACTGTTTTTGATTCGTATCCTAAATAGTAGACTTCGATATCATAACGATTTACTCTTAAACCGGTAAATTTAAAATTACCTTCTCCATCCGTAATAGTTCCTACCTGAGGATTAGTACCTGATATTACCAGACTCACACCCATTAGCGGCATTTTTGAGTCTTTGTCAATAACCTGCCCCCTTATAGTTTGGGTTAATGTTTGTGCCTTAAGTTGCGCAGAAATACCAATAATAAACACAATAGCCAGACTTATAAATATTTTCCTTTTCATAGTTTTCTAATGTTTTACTCATATGGCCGTATGAATTTATGTTTGATTTAATGACAAGGTAATTTCTTCGAGGTTGCATCATGCATTTATAAACCTGATAAACAGCCAATTAAATCTTAACCTGAAAATATTTTACCAGGAATATTACTTTGAAGAGTACAAAAGACAAAATAAAAACTACCGAATTAAAGGTTTAAGATTAGCACATTACAGCCCAATATTTACTTTCCAACAAAAACTGCATAAAAGTAACTTTTGCTTTTGATTCTATCTTTTCTTTTATATAAAAACGCCCCTTTTCTCTGCTTCAGCCAAATACCATAGCATCATATATTAAATTGATATAAAGATCATATGTATGCCTGATTTTTTTAAGCATTGCTCTCAATTCATCTTCTGATTTGAACTGGCCATTATCCTTCCCAATTATTGTATGTATTGTTGTCATATCCTGTGTACTGATCTTTGTATCCTCTGAGTTAATGAAATATTCCAATGCTTTTTCGTCTGAAATATTTTTTGCCATTTCGGGTAAGCGGTATAATTCAGTATTATTCCCAGTTCCTTCTGAATAACTATAACATAATTCATCATCGGCTAAAAGTTCTATCCCAAATGGGATTGTTTCAAGTTTCACCTTCGTATCCGTTCCTATTCTGGGAATTTCCATCTTGAGATAAAAAGAAGCTTTTACTTGTCCTTTGGATGATTTTGTATAACCCGGAATAAATTCACCCATTCCAAACCCCTCCGGCAGAATATCTTGTATTTTCCCATCATACATAAGCTTTTTTGTCCAGCTACAAGTCCATTCCTCGGTTGAAATAACTATATATTTTCCATTTACATCTTTATAAGCCCCGGCAGTTACTGAGCAATGGCAGCCACAAGTGGGATAACTGCCAGAAATATGCAGGTATCCATTTTTTGAATCATCTATCAATTCATCGGGTTTTAATTCTTCATCTGATTCCCCATCTTTAAACATTTCGTAACATGGAGTTGCTTTTTCCCAAAGGATGTCCTTCAGGGATTTTGTATCTTGAGCAGATAAGTTAAAAGATACTGCAACTAATATTATCGACAAAACTGTTTTTACTATTTTTACTTTAGTAACTATCATCTGTATTATGTTTAATCTTTTTTACCTAATTTATGAAGTTTAACTGTCACCGGCACCATAAGTACCAAACATCCTTTAGGCATATTTTCCAGTTCACTTTCAATGTGTGTATAAAAGGCTTCCAGTTTCATAGTCTTGTCTATCAATTCAACCATGACAGGAAGCTTTTCTGTAAGTTCCCAAAACCGGGATGTGGATATTTTACTGCTTTGTCCATACCCCATAACACCCCTATATACTGTAACCCCGGAAATTCCAAAATCTTTAGCCTTATGAACGATATGCTCATAAAGCAGACGCGGTCCTATTTTATCGGTAGTACTGGCATATAATTTTAAAATACTATGTTCTGTATTCATTATGATAAAAGTTTTGTAGATGAGTAACCTAAATACACCGCAGTGAATCCAAGGAGGACACTTATTCCTGTATATAATAGTACAATGGGAAACTGGCCATTACGCATCAGGGTTAAATTTTCATTTGAAAATGTAGAAAAAGTTGTAAATCCACCACAAAGTCCGACCATCAGGAACATCCTCCATTCAACATTTAAAACAATACCTCTCTCTGAAATGCCAGTGAGGAATCCTATCAAAAAGCTTCCAAAAACATTCACCAACAAGGTACCCATAGGTATTGACAGCACTTCCCATTGCAAGTTAAGCTTTGAAACAAAAAAACGTGCCACACTTCCAATAAAGCCACCACATCCAATAAGTAAAATATTCTTCATTACTTTTTACATTAATAAATTGAGACTAAATTACAATAATCATAATACAATCTTCATTTTCATCCATCTTTAATATTTAAAGTAGTATAAAAGTAGAAATAAATTAAACAGAAACATCCTACTAACTATCTAATTTTCTTTTATTTAAAAAATATTTATAAAAATTCTACTAAGTTATTAGTAGTTCTACTAAGTTTTTAGTAGATTTGTATCGGTAAAACATTTTTGTATGGAATTAACAAAAGCTGAAGACCAAATAATGCAAATCCTTTGGAAAATTGAAAAAGGATTTGTTAAAGACATCCTGGAGCATTTTGAAGAACCAAAACCAGCTTATACAACTGTGGCTACAATGGTGAAAATTCTTGAAAAAAAGGGATTTGTCACTCATAAAACATATGGTAATGCACACCAGTTTTGTCCCAAAATCTCCAAAGAAGAATATTCAAAGAATCATGTAAACTCACTATTTAGAAATTATTTTAAAAACTCGATAAAGGATGTTGTTTCATTTTTTGCCAATAACAACCAGGTAAATGTAAACGACATCGACAATGCCATTGAATTATTAAATGAAATTAAAAATAAAAAATCATGACACATTTTTTAATTTATACATTTGAGGTAAGCATATGCATTGCATCGTTCTACGCTGTATTCCTACTATTTTTTAATAATGATACATTTTATAAACTAAAAAGATATTATTTGCTGTTTACAGTATTTACTTCCCTTCTCATCCCGCAAATACGATCTGACCAGACAATCCTTAACTATAAAAGGAGTGTTATAAAACAAGATGCTGAATCAATTGACATTTCAAAATATAATGACACATTCACCATTGTAATGTTTGGGAAAATACCGGAACAAATAAATACAGGACAAAAATCAAAATCATTTCCATATATACTTATTTTCAGCATCATCTATTTTTTCGGATTGCTTGTAATACTTTTCAAACTGATCAATAACATCAATGAGATAATTCTACTGGCAAGAAAGCATAAAAAAACAGCATATAAAAACTATTGGCTCGTGGAATTACCGGAAAATTATCCCTCTTTTTCTTTCTTTAAATATATTTTTATAAATACCCGCAACTTAAATAATGAAGACAGGGAAGATATTATTTTACATGAAGAACTTCATGTAAAGCAACGTCATTCGATGGACATAATTCTCATTGAATTGATGAAAGTCCTGTTTTGGTTTAACCCGGCTATCTGGTATCTTAAAAAGTCGCTTATAAAAACACATGAGTGCCTGGCTGACGAATATGTATTAAAAAAGGAATCGGATAAAACAACAAACTATCAATCGCTTTTATTAAAACAGTACTTAAGTAATATAAATATAGAGCTGGCTCATCCTTTTAATTATTCATTAATAAAATTTAGAATTAAAATGATGACAAAAAACAAATCAAAATGGTGGGCAAGGTATAAGTTAATCTTTGCCCTCCCGGTACTAACACTGGCATTCGTAGCTTTTACCAACGCCAGAAAATCCTCTAAGTCTCTTGGTAACTCCATAGACTTTGACCCTCAACCCTGGGGAATGGTATTTATACCTCAGGGAGAACTACTTCTAAGTAGAACTGATGGTACAACAACTAAAGAAATAAGTGTATCATTTGATGCTTTTTGGATGAGAGAAACAGAAGTAACAGTTGGGGAATATAATAAATATTTAGAATCCGTTAAAAAGGATTCAATAAAGCAGGTATATGAAGCCGCATTGCCCGACAATGACAAAGCACCCTTTAATGGATATTTTGTAAATGAAACGTATGAAAATTATCCAATAGTTGGGATTTCTTTTATTCAGGCACAAAACTATTGCAAATGGATGACAAATAAAGAAAACCAAAAACTTAAAAACGAAGGTAAGTCTCCTGGATTTGATTTTAGAATTCCTTATGAAGTTGAATGGACGTGGGCTTCATTTGGAGGAATAAACCAGGAAGATATAGTGAAACCTATTATACCGGAATTAATGGAAATTAAACGAGGAAAAGATATCAAAAACGATATTAATGATTTTGGTTTAATCTTCATGTTTTCTAACGTCTCAGAATGGACCTATACGGCTTTTGATAATGATAAATACCTGACGGATGCAAACAACGATCCTCAAAGTGAAAATGATATGATAGTTGTATTGGGGAACAATTACAAAAACAATAATCCCAAAAAACTCACACTCGATGGATCAAAAGGATATGATTATGTTGGATTCAGATATGTAAGAACATATAAAGGAAAAACCAATTAGAAACAATCTGTCACATTATTTTAGTCCCCATGCCTGGTTTCTCCCAAATTAAAGGGAGAAACCGGGATGGATTTACAACATAGGCTTTTAAGCTTTAGGTGTATAGAGCAAAATGAAAACAGTAGTACTGTATTACTGTCTCATGACTCCTGAATTATTACTACTTTCTTATATACAAAAACCATCTTCCCCATCCGTTCTTTCAACAACATTTTATACCTTTATAATAAATCCCAAATTAAAAAACGATGCAACCATTTTACATTTTCAAACATTCTTTGTTTGTTTGCAGTTTCATTTTAATATTAACTCAATGTAACAACCCAAAAGGAATGAGTGACATAAAAGCCCCAATAGCTGAGAAGATTAAGAAAGAACTGGTAATTCATGGCGACACACGCATTGATTATTACTATTGGCTCAATCAGCGTGAAGACCCAAAGGTAATGGACTATCTTAACCGGGAAAACGCCTATACAGACACCATGATGAGTGATACAAAGGCTTTGCAGGATAAACTATATAACGAGATCATTGGCCGGATAAAACAGGATGATGAGTCAGTGCCTTACAAGGACAATGGATATTTCTACTACACACGATACGAAAAAGGAGGTGAATACCCAATCTATTGCCGTAAAAAAGAAAGGCTGGAAGCGCCGGAAGAAATACTGCTTAATGTTAACGAGCTGGCCAAAGGATATGAATATTACCAGGTTGCAAGCATATCAATAAGTCCGGACAACCGGTATATGATATACGGGGTGGATACCTTAAGCAGAAGATTATATACCCTATATTTTAAGGATCTTATAACGGGAAAAATACTCAAGGATGAAATACCAAACACCACAGGAAGCGCTACCTGGGCTAATGACAACACCACATTGTTTTACACCCAGAAGAATGAAGAAACGCTCCGCCCTCATAAAGTATTAAGGCATACGCTTGGTGTGGACATTACAAAAGATAAACTGGTATTTCAAGAAGAAGATGAAACATTTATGACCTATGTCTTTAAATCGCGGTCAAAAGCATACATTTTTATAGGGTCATTCAGCACCCTTTCATCGGAATACCAGTATTTGGATGCCAGCAACCCTCTGGGCGCTTTTCAAGTATTTCAACCCCGTGAAAAAGACCATGAATATGATGTTTACCATTATGGAGACCAGTTTTATATACGTACCAACCTGGATGCAAAAAACTTTAAACTGGTAAAAACACCGGTAAATAAAACTAGAAAAGAAAACTGGGTAGAAGTTTTACCTCACCGTGCCGATGTTTTACTGGAAGATGTAGTTATTTTTAATCAATACATGGTTGTTAACGAGCGTATAAAAGGCCTCTCCAACCTGCGTGTGATATCCTGGGCTGATGGATCGGAACATTACCTTGATTTTGGTGAAGAGACTTACTCTGCATGGACAACCAATAACCGTGAGTTTGATACAGACTGGTTAAGATATGGATATACTTCTCTTACCACACCCAATTCAACTTTCGATTATAACATGAAAACGAAGGAAAAAAAGCTACTTAAGCAACAGGAAGTAGTAGGTGGTTATGAAGCCTCCGATTACCAGGCTAAAAGGCTGTACACCATGAGCAGGGACGGTATAGAAATACCCATCTCCCTTGTCTATAAAAAAGGGATTGCTTTGGACGGCTCCAATCCTCTTTTCTTATATGCATACGGATCATATGGCAGCAGTACCGATGCGTATTTCTCTTATTCCCGATTAAGTTTGCTTGACCGTGGTTTTATATATGCCATTGCACACGTAAGAGGAGGTGAAGAACTTGGGCGGCAGTGGTATGAAGATGGCAAATTGCTTAATAAGAAAAATACCTTCACAGATTTTATTGATTGCGGCGAATACCTTGTATCCCAAAAATACACCAATCCTGACAAGTTATTTGCTTATGGAGGAAGTGCCGGTGGTTTACTGATTGGAGCCGTAGTAAATATGCGGCCGGACTTATTTAAAGGCGTTATTGCCGCTGTCCCTTTTGTTGATGTGTTAACCACCATGCTTGATGAAAACATCCCTCTCACCACCGGAGAATACGACGAATGGGGCAACCCAAACATCAAAGAATACTATGATTATATTAAATCCTATTCTCCTTATGATAATGTGGAAGCCAAAGACTATCCCAATATACTTGTTACCACAGGTCTGCACGACTCACAGGTGCAATACTGGGAGCCGGCCAAATGGGTAGCAAAATTAAGGGATATGAAAACGGATAACAATATTCTGCTACTATACACAAATATGGATGCCGGTCACGGAGGAGCCTCCGGACGTTTTAAGGTGCATAAGGAAACGGCAATGGAGTATGCTTTCTTTTTGAAGCTATTGGGGATTTATGAATAGGGAATGAAGGTATTCAATTCCTGGAGTTGTTATATAGCATGGTTTAACATCCATAGTATTAGCACTCTTATTGGGGCCGGCTAATCTGTTTACATCCAAAGTATTCTTATAATATTTAAAAGAAGGACTGTAACATATATAGTACAATCCTCCATACTTAATTTGCTTATATATTTTTCCCTATATAGAACACATAGCCATAATACTCTTTATACTTTTCGTATAATTGAGCTTCATGTCTCTGATTTGCCACAAGTTCTACGGCAGTTTTGTTGCGTGCATGGTCTCTCAGAAAGACATCCAGTATATGAACCTGTGGAGCATAGTAATGTTCTGTCCAGCAGTTTTCAGGCAGAATAAAAGTGGCAACAGGAATATAGCCAGCTTTCTGCATTTGTGAAATTTTGTTTGAAATAGTGTCTATTTCTGAGTACTCCCCTACCCAAAAATCATGTATCTCAGCAGGTCTTTCTTCCGTAAACCATGAAATCTCAGAAACTGCAATACAACCACCTTTTCTTAAGAACCTCTGCCATTCTTTCAGGCCCCTTTCAAACCCGATATTATAGATGGCCCCTTCCGACCATATCAGGTCTAATTCTTCATCCTGAAATGGAAGGTCTTCCATGGATCCAACAATGCCTTTAACCCTCTCCTGAAGATTCTGTTCACTAACATTTTTATTAAATATGTCTATAAAAGTGGGGAATAAGTCAACGCCTGTTACTTTACCCTTGGCATGCTTTGCCAGAACCATTGTTTGGCCGCCTGTCCCGCAACCAATATCAGCAATTAGCGAATCATTGGTGAGATCATCAATAAAAGTCAGCGCTTTTTTTGTGACTTCAGGGCTACCGGGTCCCTGGCGTTCCAGGTATGAATAGTATTCGCAGATAATACTATAGTCAAATTCGTGAATTGATTTATTTTCGTTACTCATGATAATAAAATTATATTTTTAAAACAACAGCTAAGGATATTACAAGAACCTCAGCATGGTGCTTTCTATTTTCATTAATATATATAAAGATAATTACTCCGACAAGATCCTGCCAGAGCATAATTAAGGGATAACCTTGGTCCGAACACCAAAGGTTATTTACTTCACCAACTCCTTCTTAAATTTAGACATCCAAAGTTTTTAGTGTGACAAAGATATACATTTTTTGTTTCATCAATTCAATATGTAATATTTTTCACCTTTCTCTAATACATTTACTCCTACCTTAAAAATAAGAAAGTCCATATTAAATAAAAAAACCAGACAGCTTCCTGCCTGGTCAAAAAATACTTCTCTCAACTCCAAACCTCTTTATGCCTTTTAATTTTTCACCACACGCAAAGTTGCTGATCTGCCTTCTCCTGTAACTATCTCAATTATGTATAGACCATGAGCACCTATAATTTCAGAGGATATTTCTTCAATTCTTCTATAATTTTCTACCGTCACAACCTGTCCTACTGAATTTTTAATTGTAATAGCAACATTTTTATATACCTGGCCTAATTTAATATTTATTGTGCCTTTTGTAGGATTGGGATACACTACCAATGAAATACCAAAATCATTTTCCATAATATCAGTCAGTATAACAGTATGGCACCCCGAAACATCCAAGCAACTGTTTTGGTAAACTTGTAATGCATAACTGCCGCTCTCTTCAGGCAAAAACCTTTGACCAGTAGCCCCGGATATTGCATCCAAGCCGTTATTACAATCCAGCCATTGATAACCTGCCCCCACAGCATTTGCAACTAAAGTGTTCCCGTCTACAATTACATTGGTATCAGGATGGTTTACAGTCAGATTAATTGTTATAACACTGTCACAACCTGCTGCATTGGGAATGGTATCGTGATAAATACCGGATATTACAATGACTTTACCACTGGGAGAAGTATAGATCTTACAGGCTGTAGGTGAAATACTGTATGAAGAGTTTTGGTTTACAGTAAGATGAATGATAATTGAGCTATCACATCCTGCGGCATTTGGTATAGTATCATAGTATATACCGGATGTCGTCAATATTCTACCAGCAGGTGAAGTATAGCTGTCACAGGCATCCACATACAATTCACTCTCTGTGGGAACACAATATACCCACAACTCACTACCATAGAACTCAGTTATTGCTTCAAAATATAGCTTATTATTATATACCATGAAATATTCAGGAGATCCGTACTGTGAGCCCTCATTTATATCAGCTATCATATAGGGTTCTTGTTTGTCATCATACACATAAAGCTCATGACCATAAACCGGGTGTTTTGCACTGAAATACAGCTTATTATTATATTCATACAAATTATTTGGATTAGAGCTGTTTGAACCGGTAGTATCAATATCAATAAGAAGCAATGTATCAAGCTGGCCATTATATTCATAAAGTTCATCTCCATGAATCCCGTCATTAGCAGAAAAATACAGCTTATTATTGCAAACTTCAAGATATTCCGGTGAAGAACCTCCTCCCCCCGGATAAATTTCCATCAATCTGAAAGTATCGGGATCAGCCTCATCAAATTCAATGATTTCTTTACCGTAGCCGCTTACGGTAGCTGTAAAATAAAGTTTGTTATTATACACTATTAGGTCGGCAGGCGATGAATTTGAACTCCCATTATTTATATCATACAGCTTTACAGTATCTTCTACCGGATCGTATGACCAGAGCTCAGTCCCGGCTACTCCGTCAATTGCTTTAAAAAACAGTTTCTTGTTATATGTAACTATACTTTCTATACTTGATGATCCTCCTGTATTTATATCAGTAATTGCATAGGAAGTATCTTCCAATTCATCATACATCCATAATTCCTGTCCCACCACAGGATCAGTCGCAGCAAAATATAATGTATCTCCTATTACTTCCAGCTCATAAGGGTCGCTTCCCTCAAAATGAAAGATCGTAATAGAATCTTCTATAGGATTATATCTATGTATTGCATATCCTTCAACCAAATCCTCGGCAATAAAGTAAAGTTTACCATGAAATTCAGTAAATTCATTGGGATAAGAATCTGTTGATCCCGGATAAATGTCTTTTTTCAAATAAGGAGGATTGACTCCATCGTAAATAAATAATTCATAACCACATACTTCCAGCCATGCAGTAAAAAACAATTTACCGTCGAATGTATAAAGTTGCTCAGGCGAAGCATCATCTGTACCAGTAGATATATCCTTAAGCAGCACCGGGGGGGTAATTCCATCATACGCCCATAACTCTTTTGCTGTCTCCCCGTCATTAGCACTAAATATGATCTTCCCGCTAAAGGCATATAAACCTCCGGGAGAAGAACTTTGTATTCCGTTATCATTTATATCCCATACTAATTCAACTGTATCTTCAACCGGGTCATAAACATGAAGCTCATATCCCTCCGTCCCTGACATAGCGCTTAAATACAGCATATTATTGAATACACAGAAATCAGATGGCATAGAGTTTATCGGGCCTGACATAATATCCTGTACAAGTTCTGCCGTATCCTGAATATCATCATACACCCACAACTCTTTACCATATTCAGAATCTCCTGCCTGAAAATACAATTTACTGTTAAACGTAGTCATATTTTTTGGAGAAGCGCCACCCGATCCTGCATATATATTCTGTACAAGTATTGCTGTATCCTCTACTGCATCATATGACCATAATTCCTCACCATTAGAACCATCATTTGCTGAAAAATACAATTTCCCATTATATACGCATAAATCCTTAGGTGAAGCAGATGAACTACCTGTTCTTATATTCTTAACAACAGCAGGAGTCGAAATCCCGTCAAAGACAATTAATTCAATACCATATGTCGGATCGTACGCCGCAAAGTATAATTTATCATTATAAACAGTCAAATAATTTGGGGATGAGCTTGGTAATGCTGTCCTGATATCATAAATAACGACTGTATCTTTAGCTGGATCATACACCCCTAATTCAGTGCCACAAGTGCCATTATCAGCCCTGAAACAAAGTTTATTATCAAATACTGTTAAATGGTCAATATTGGAACCTGTCACTCCTTCGTAAATATCATAAGCCATAAAAGGTTCGTCTACCCCATCATATGCCCATAATTCAATACCGTGAACCCCATCGTTAGCTGTAAAGTATAAAGTATCATTCATAACAACAAGCTCTTGTGGGTTTGAAGCTGCCTGGCCTGGAACGATATCCCATTCCAATGAAGGCGTATTTACACCATTATATACCCACAATTCTGTTCCGTGAATAATATCATCCGCTGAGAAATACAATTTGCCGTTAAACTCAACAAAGCTTTGGGGATTTGAACCTGAACCTGAGGCATCATCATTAAGATCATACACCATTGATACCTGTTGCGCCATAGCCATACTAATACTCACGCTTAAGCCCAGTAAAATTTTAAATTTTAGTTTCATATCGTTAATTTTTTTATTAATATTCCATTTTCATTCACACTTTAAAACAATGGCAAAATGCAATGAAATATTAAATTACTATTTTTTATTTAAAAACTTCCAATATTTGTAACTTTAGGTTTCGTAATTGTCGGATGTTGCTGCGGCTTAACAATGGTCACCGGTGCTGGCCTGCCTTGTGACGGGTCTTTTTTTGCTATCCATATCTTATACACATCTCCTTTTAAAGCACTTGCACCATAACCATCTCCATTAGTAAAAGTTTTATTGACTCTCGTAATCTCAACAGGTTGCTTGTAAAATTTAATGTTTTCAAAATCCTTTTTCAGAGAATATTCCTTTTTGCCGCTTCTCAGAGCAGTACCTTCAGGATTTATCATAGAACCCCCTGCCACTTCGAGTACATTTTCAGCACACGCATCTAATGTAGCACTGTTAAGTATCTCCACGTATTTGTCAAGCACAGCTTTCACATCAGCAGGTAAGTCACCCACAGGAATATCATTCACTGTAGATTGAGCCAAAATTTTTATGACAGAAGAGGTCATTATTACCATTAAAATAATGATTGTCTTTTTCATGATATAAATTTTTTATAAATAAAAAGTTTATCTCAATATTACCAATCACTGATTATTATTACAAATAAGGTTTGTCTAAATTCAGCAATTTAGACAAATACGTCCAGAATCAGATTAAAAAACAGCACTTTATATTATGATTCATTTTTACTATCAAAAAAAATGGCCCACAAAAATACTGCGAGCCAATTTATTATAAAATAAAATCTTTCTATGAAAGGTTTCCATTAGGTTTTGAATACGATGTCATTTCACAGCCATAGGTATTTACAAAAAAATCATCCATTTCGTCTGCTTTTAAAGCTAACTTAGTCAGATTCGTCCTTATCTGATCAGCATAGGTTGTGTAGATATCAGACAGGTGAAAACGATATGCAATGAATATCTGGTTATCTGTAACCCCTAATTTGTATGGAGCAACATTATCCTTCAATAAATATTCATATAATTCCTTGAGATTTGTTTTGGGCAGATTATTAAGAGGTGAAGTTGCATACAGGTAATTTCGGTTATAAACAAAAATCCTGATCTCTGAACTACCCTGATGAAATTTCCAGTATTCTGTTCCGGCACGCGCAAGTATAGGGTTCATCCCGAGGCTTTCAATAGCACCTTCAACAAAATTAGCCAGGTCAGAAAGAGGAATTTCCTCAAAAAATCTTTTACTTATTTCTGCCCCGCAATTATCGCAATATTCGGTTTCATTTATGATCAATTCATCGCAGGAGGGACATTTCAATGCATACTTTTCTTCCGGATTCTGTTCTATATATTTGAATTGTGAGTCAAGCACATCGGTTGGAATTGCAAAACCCATATTGTCTGCTTCCTGAAATTTTGCAGTAGTTATACCAACCAGCTTACCATCAGCAGCTACAACAGGGCCTCCGCTATTTCCAGGATTTACTGCGGCATCGGTTTGTATATAGCGCCTTCCCTCCATAAGCTGGTTTGGAGAAGAGACAATGCCCTCGGTAACAGAAAATGGCATACCATAAGGATAGCCCAAAACATAAACAGGATCGCTAACCTGCACTCCTCTACCCTGATCGTAGGGAATACCGGGATAATCAACCAACCTGTAGTCTGATTTTAAGAAGGCAATATCATCTATAGGATTAACGAATATCACATTTGCCAGATATCGATCCAGTTCCTGGTTTTCAAGGGTAACCTGCCTGTGTCCTGCTACTACATGATAATTTGTTACCCAAATATTATCCTGCTTAAGATAAAAACATGATCCGCTACCATCAGCGGTTATAACTTTACATACGGCAGGTGCTAAATTTTGAAAATTTTCCATTCTCTTCCCTCTTTTAGTTTTTTGCTTGATAAGACTTTAAATACTCATTATAGCGATTTTCGTTCATCACTATCTCAAAAGTTTCACGCAGAATACCTGCTGCTTCTTCCCATGTTTTTTGAGCTGCCTTTTCAAGGGCTCCAGCTACAAGATCTGCCAACTCATCATCGACATTATTATAGTAAAACAGACGCAAAAATTCACAATGCATTGTGTAAAAAGCTCCCATAAAACTTCTACGGCTGATCTCATCTTTGGATGTATCATATGCATATTGAAAGTTCTTGCGAACATCATTAATGTTTGACTTATACTTAAATGGAATAAAAACATCCGCTACATATATATCATCCAGAAATTTATTCTTATCATATCCCTGCAATTTCTTTAGAAACTCTTTACCCCTGTATATCCTGTCATTAAATGGAGCACGACTATCCAGATCGGCAATTGCATTCTCAAACTCAGACCTTACATAACCTTGAGGGGAAATATAATAATCAATTTTTGAAAATGCACTCTTCAGCACATCATAAGCATAATCAATAACACCCTTGGTTTCCATGAATGCAATGTACTCAAAACCTTCACTGATATAGGTCTGTACTTTTTCCCAAATATCCTCAAGTTCTTTATCGCTAAAACGATGAATACGAGGTTCCTGAAGCCATTCTGCCTTAAACTTAGTTATAAACTCATCGTCATAACGATCGGCATTTATACATATTTCTCTGAGTATATCGTATAATTTATACGGCTCTGCTAACTCAAGCGGGATATTGATGGTAAACTTCAGCCTGTCCTTATCGTCTAATACTATGCTTACCAGTGTAAGAGGATAAAAGTTTAACTGAGTTACCTGACGCATAAGGGGAACTTTGCTGCTATTTGAAATATCCAGGAATGGAGCCTCAATATGTATATCGTGGCTGCTTTGCTTTATTTTAACCACAACTGAACCATGAGGTATCTCAAAATAATTCTTTTCTGCATTTCCATACTTACCAGCCAATTCAGGATTAATGTAATTCAATAAGGCATTAAGCACATTAGCATACCTGCCATTATCATATTCATCAAGCACTTTGTCCCAATAGGAAGTATTTATTTTACTCTTTGTTGATCCTAAAGGAGAACAGTCAAACGTAGGTGTTATATTCATAAGCTATCAACAAGTTTTAACGCCAATTAATAATTAAGAACAAGAATGTAAAGATGTATTTTTTACTTTAAAATGCACAGAAAAGAATAAGAAAATTTATATGAAAAAATAATAAACCCGGATTAATCTACTCTTTCCAAAAAGGAACATGTGGATATTCCTTGGTTTTACCATTTCTATTTTTAATTTTTTCAATTCTCAAAATATGCTCTCCCGGTTCAAGGTAAGCTATGTTTACCAGTGTAATCACTCCTTTTTCTTCTTTATTATGGTGTATAAAGAAATAGAAATGCCGATTTACCAGTAATGAATCGTCAAGGAATACCTTGTAGAGTCCATAAACACATTTTAATGCTCCCTCCGGATCATCCTCATCAATAGTTGGAGGAAAATTTACATTGATACTATTTTCGCCAAATTTTATACCACTTTTTATACCTCTCTTTTCTGGTATAAAATCAGGATAAAGCTGATGCATCAGGTCATTATCATCAACCTTATAACTAATAAATAATTGTATGTAATTATTATTAATAATATGAGATGAATAACTATCTCAGAGTAATTTTATGTACTGTATAAAATTTTCAAATTTATGAAAAACGCATACTATGCATTGTCTTTATCTATTTTTAAAGGTTTAATTTCTTCACCCCAATAAATGGTAGTATGAGGGAATGGAATTTCAATCCCTTCCTGGTCAAAAATCTTTTTCAATCTGCGACGATATTCTCTTCCCACATTCCATTGTTCAATGGGTTTTGTTTTCATTCTGGCTTTGATAACTACTGCACTATCAGCAAACTGATCTACGCCAACTACTTCAATTGGTTCCAAAATTTTCTCACCAAACACTTTATCCTCCATCATATCTTTACCTACCTCCCTCATTATATCCATCACCCGATCCACATCTTCTTTATATGCCACACCAATATCAAAAACAGTTGCAGACCATTCTTTGGTCATATTGGAAAGTGTATCTATTTTACCATTTTGAAAAATATGCACGACACCTGAAAAATCACGTAAAGTGATCGTTCGTAATTCAATGCTTTCCACGAGTCCTCCTGTTCCGTTAATAATTGCCACATCTCCTCTTCTAACCTGGTTTTCCAATATCATAAAGAAACCGGAGATAAAATCACGTACCAACTCCTGTGCACCAAATCCTACAGCTAAACCTAAAATACCAGCACTAGCCAATATTGGTGCAACGTTAATACCAAATTTTTTTAGTAATATCATTATATAAACAAACCATAAAACAAGCTTCCCAATTCCTTTAACAATCCCTAGTAATGTCGTAATACGTTTTTCGGCTTCAATGTCATCAACTGATTTTAACTTAACAGCTCTTCGTATTGCGGCCTTTTTCAGTTTTTTTATTACAAAACGAAGTAAACGCAGAGAAACTATAAAAACAATAGTTAAAACAACAATAGATAAAAAGTTACTTGCAAACCAGTCAACTATAGTTTTCAAAACATTTCTCCAAAATTCAAAATTTGAATACTTATCCATAATATAAAAGTTTGATAACACAAAAATGGCAAAATTATTGGATGTTGGCACAATTTAACAGAGTTAAATATATTATGAATTCAATTTCTTATTTAAAATCATAATAAATAAGAACAACCCTATTATCATAATCCCAAAAAAATTAATTTTGCATTTTTGAAAACAGTAATGAATCCTTCAAAGGTATTCGAACATAAGGGTAAAGTAGCAGAAATCGGGGACAACCTGGTAAAAATAAGGATGACGGTATCGGAGGCCTGTGGGGCATGCAGCGCCAAAAACATTTGCGGAAGCACCAGTTCGCAGGAAAGGATATTGGAAATAACTACCCAGAACAATCAATTTAATGTAGGTGAAGAAGTTGAGGTGATTATCCAGCAATCAAAAGGATTTAAGGCAGTTATGCTAGGATATTTACTACCTGCAATACTCTTAATACTGGTACTAATGGTTACTCTTCCCTATTTAAATAATGAAACCTATTCTGCACTTCTGTCCTTAGGTTCCGTATCCCTATATTATTTTGTGCTATATTTATTGAAGGGCAAATTGAAAAAAGCGTTCTCTTTTACATTACGAAAAACAGGAATTTAAGCTATGAACAACGAGATAATTTACGCAACCATTATCAGTTTAAGTGCCATCGGTATATTGGCCGCTGTAATTCTTTATTTTGTGGCACAAAAATTTAAGGTATACGAAGATCCGCGTATTGATGAAACAGAAGCTGCCCTTCCTGCCGCAAACTGTGGAGGATGTGGATATACAGGTTGTCGCAATTTTGCAGAAGCTATGGTAAAGTCCGAAACTCTTGATGGATTCTACTGCCCTGTAGGCGGAAATGATGTTATGGCCGCTGTGGCAAAAATACTAGGCAGGGAAGCCGCTGAAAAAGATCCTGAAGTGGCTGTAGTCAGATGCAATGGTACTCCTGAATTCAGGCCCCGTACCAATATTTACGATGGTGCATCAACATGCGCAATTGCACATGCATTATATATTGGCGAATCCGGGTGTCCTTACGGTTGCCTCGGACTTGGTGATTGTGTAGTAAGCTGCGACTTCGATGCCATTCATATGAATCCGGAAACAGGACTACCAGAAGTAATAGATGAAAAATGTACTGCTTGCGGGGCTTGCGTTAAAGCTTGTCCAAGAATGATCATCGAATTACGTAAAAAGAATAAGAAAGACAGGAAAATCTATGTTTCCTGCATCAATGAAGAAAAAGGTGGTTTAGCCAAGAAAAACTGTACAGTAGCATGTATTGGATGCACTAAGTGTTTCAAAGTATGCCCGCATGATGCGATTGTGATGGTAAACAATCTCGCATTCATTGATTCCTATAAATGTAAGTTATGTCGCAAATGTGTTCTAGAATGCCCTACAAATTCAATACTTGAAATCGGTTTTCCACCTAAGAAAGAAACTATAGCAGATATGGAACCTGCAAAAGCTGAAAATAAAGCTGAAAAAGAACCGGAAAAAAGTAAAGCAGAGACCAACAATAATGATGTTAAAAACTAAAATCTATATAGCGTGTTAAAGACGTTCAAAAAAGGAGGAGTTCATCCCGACGATAATAAGTTGAGCGCAAATGCAGCAATAACTGCTTTGCCTTTGCCTAAAACAGTATCCATACCTGTATCACAGCACCTTGGGGCTCCCTGTAAACCGGTTGTAAGCAAAGGAGATATCGTAAAGGCCGGTCAGGTAATTGCAAAAGGGGAAGGTTTTGTAACGGCAAATATTCACTCTTCTGTATCTGGAACAATCCAAAAAATTGATGACATGGCAGATTCATCAGGTTACAGAAAAACTGCTGTAGTCATTGAAGTTCAGGGCGATGAATGGATTGACGGAGTGGATTTGTCAGACAAGCTTATTAAAGACATTTCAGCCAACAAACAAGACATACTTACAAAAGTATTTGAATCAGGCATTGTTGGACTTGGGGGAGCAACTTTCCCTACTCATGTAAAACTATCTGTTCCAAAAGGTAAAAAAGCTGAAATACTCATTATAAATGGTGTTGAATGCGAACCATTTCTAACAGCAGATCATCGCTTGATGATGGAAAAAGGTGAAGAAATACTTATTGGTACCCAAATACTTATGAAAGCCCTTGAAGTTAACAAGGCTATTATTGGCATTGAGAACAACAAACCTGATGCCATTCAGCAAATGACAAAACTTGCAAATAACTATCCAGGAATATCAGTACAGGCATTAAAGGTAAAATATCCTCAGGGCGGTGAAAAACAACTTATTAAAGCTTGTACTAAGAGAGAGGTACCCAGTGGGGGTTTACCCATTGATGTGGGAGCAGTAGTACATAATGTGGGTACTGCATTTGCTGTATATGAGGCCATTCAAAAAAATAAACCCTTAGTTGAACGCATTGTTACAGTCACCGGTAAATCTGTAAAAAAACCCGGTAATTTTAAAGTTCGTATAGGGACTCCTGTTGAAGTCCTTATAGAAGCTGTTGGCGGTCTTCCCGGAGATACAGGAAAAATTATAAATGGAGGCCCTATGATGGGTAAAGCCTTAAATACTCTTGAAGTACCAGTAGTAAAAGGCACATCAGGCATTCTGCTATTCCCTGAAAAAGAATCAAGCAGAGGCAAGGCTTCCAGTTGTATACGGTGTGCAAAATGTGTTTCAGTCTGCCCGATGGGGCTAGAACCATTTCTATTATATGCCCAAACGCGTAAAGAACTATTTGAAGCTGTTGAGGCCAGTAGAGCTTTGGATTGCATAGAATGTGGTTCCTGTGCATTTGAATGTCCTGCTAATTTACCTCTTCTCGACTACATAAGACTAGGTAAAAGCACAGTAATTAAGTTAAAACGATCAAGAAAACAATAATGGATAATAAGATCAGAGTTTCTCCATCACCTCATGTTCATGGGGACAAGTCAGTAGAAAGTCTAATGTATGGTGTAATATTAGCGCTAATGCCTGCTTTTGCCGTCTCTATTTACTATTTTGGCTTTGGGGCAATTATCATTACATTAATTGCAGTAGCCTCCTGCCTGCTTTTCGAATTTTTAATCCAAAAATTTATATTAAAGGTAAAACCGACAATAGCCGATGGATCTGCTATAATTACTGGTATCCTGTTAGCATTCAACGTACCATCAAACCTGCCTGTATGGATTGTAATCATGGGCAGTTTTGTTGCTATAGCAATTGCTAAACTTACTTTTGGCGGCTTGGGTAAGAATCCATTTAATCCTGCTTTGGTTGGGCGTGTATTCCTTTTAATATCATTCCCGGTAAAAATGACAAGCTGGCCGGTCGCTTCCGGATTTGCGACAAAATACATCGATGCAATAACAGGTCCTACACCATTGGGAATAATGAAAGAAGGCCTTAAGAATGGTGAAAGTATGGATGCATTGATAAATCAAATCCCCTCACACATGGAAATGTTTATGGGACAAATGAGCGGCTCATTGGGAGAAATAGCCGGCCTGGCTCTCGTGCTTGGATTTTTATATTTGCTTTTTAAAAAAATTATTACATGGCATATCCCAGTATCCATTGTGCTTACCATCGCCATTTTCACAGGTATCCTTTGGCTGATAGATCCAGCCTCAAATGCTGATCCTCTTTTCCATATTTTAACCGGGGGAGTTTTACTTGGTGCCATCTTTATGGCTACAGATTATGTAACGTCTCCTATGACACCTCTGGGAATGATAATTTTTGGAATCGGTATCGGACTGATTACCATAATAATAAGGGTATATGGCGCATATCCCGAAGGCGTTTCTTTTGCCATTCTGATAATGAACGGTTTTGTGCCATTGATTAATAAGTATATTAAACCTAAGCGGTTTGGAGAAAAAATAGCTGCCTAACATTCATTAACTGGAACTATGAAAAAACTGGAATCTACATTTATTAATATGTTTCTTGCCCTGTTGGGTGTAACATTAATTTCATCCACAGCTTTGGCCTTCGTGTATAAAAAAACAAAAGACCCAATTGATAAAGCTATGGAAGATGCAAAAAAAGCAGCTATTGAAAAAGTTGTGCCTGCATTTGACAATAATCCTATTACTGAGAGTTATAAAATAGCAAGTGACCTTGACTCACTTACGGTGTATACGGCCAAGCAAGGCGAACAGGTAATTGGATTTGCTGTTGAAACTTATACAAAGAAAGCTTTTAATGGCATTTTTAAGATCATGGTTGGGTTCCTGCCTGATGGAACTATTAACGATATTTCCGTACTTGAAGCCAGTGAAACTCCCGGCCTTGGTGATAAAATTAAAAAGGAAAAATCACTGGATAAAAATACAGGACTTTCATGGAGCAGCCAGTTTAATGGTAAAAACCCGGAATCATTTAAACTTATTGTGAAGAAAGACGGAGGCGACGTAGATGCAATTACTGCAGCAACAATAAGTTCCAGAGCTTTCTGTGATGCATTAAGCCGGGGATATAATGCTTTGAAGCAAGCTGATAAAATTGGTAATACTGCAAATAAACCCGAATAAAAAAAACGATATGAATCAATTCAAGAATTTTACAAAAGGATTTATAAAAGAAAACCCAACACTGGTTTTATTTCTGGGTTTGTGTCCTACACTTGGTGTTACAAGCTCTGCATTTAATGGTTTGGGTATGGGTTTGGCCACAACATTTGTTCTGTTAGGCTCAAATGTTGTAATCTCCCTTATAAAAAACCTTGTTCCTGATAAAGTCCGGATACCTGCATATATCGTAGTAATTGCCTCGTTTGTAACCATTGTGGAATTACTTATGAAAGCTTATGCTGCTGACCTGAATAATCAGCTTGGAGTGTTTATCCCTCTTATTGTAGTTAACTGTATCGTTCTGGGAAGAGCTGAAGCTTTTGCCTCAAAAAATAATGTATTGACAGCGGCCATTGATGGTTTGGGAATGGGGCTTGGATTTGCCTTCGCATTATTTGTACTGGGAAGCATTCGGGAAATATTAGGGAGTGGATCAATCACAATATTCCCATCGCTTCAATTTGATATATTTGACGGGGACGGGGCATTAGTGTTTGTTCTGGCTCCCGGCGCATTTATAACATTAGGATATCTTATAGCAATTACTCGTTTATTAAATAAAAGAAACGCAAAATAATAAACCATGGAATATATTCTTATAATTATATCGGCAATATTTGTTAATAACATTGTACTAAGTCAATTCTTAGGCATTTGCCCTTTTATTGGTGTTTCAAACAAAGTGGAAACAGCAATTGGTATGACGGGTGCTGTTACTTTTGTGATGGTCCTGGCAACCATGGTTACCTATATAATTTACAACCAGATACTACTGCCTCACAATATAGAATATATGCGGACAATTACATTTATCCTGGTAATTGCTGCTTTGGTTCAACTGGTTGAGATCATCCTTAAAAAAGTAAGTCCCTCTTTATACCAGGCTTTAGGAATATTCTTACCACTAATTACTACAAATTGTGCCGTATTAGGTGTAGCAGTGCTTGTAACAATGAAAGACGGATTTAACCTCGGTAAAAGTGTTGTTTTCGCTGGTGCCACAGCATTAGGTTTTGGTCTTGCATTGATAATCTTTTCCGGTATAAGAGAACAACTGGAACTTAGTGATGTTCCTGAAGGGATGAAGGGCGTGCCTATTGCATTTATTACAGCTGGCATCCTGGCATTAGCATTCATGGGATTTGCAGGAATAGTATAATATTTGAGCTACTTTCTTTCAAACAAGAAAGGTTAGTTGTCTCAATCCAACACTTTTCAATTTTCTTCTGTTTAAAAAGTTATATCAAATTAATATGAAAATAGTTTATCTTTGTTTTAATCACTTAAACTGAACAAAGATGAAGAAGGTTAGTATTTATATGACGTTAGGAATAATCCTGCTTATGACAGGTTGCTATTCCACAGAAATAGCCGATTCCGGTGATGTTAACCAGGATAAAATCTACCAAAAGTATTATGTTGAGTATGATGCAGAAAGTATTGAATCCTTTGCTACTGCAATATTCAGGTTTGGTGGAATTAAAGGTACAACACTGCAACTATCGGATGGAAGTACAATTACTGTAAATGGTGAAACAACACGTGGTGAAAAAGAATTTCTTCAGGGAATGGTTTATCGCTTTGAAAACCTTTCACCAAAGACAAGCACATACAATTTTATTTTTACAGATACAGACAATAAAAAAATCAAGAACACTATTACACTGTCATCAATAAAACCAATAACTCCAGATGGAAAGATACCAAACAAAATAGAATCCGAGATAAAATGGGAAGGTACAGCGGTCGGTTCTAACGAATCAGTACAGGTAAACATAAAAGACAGTAATGGTTTTACATATTCAACTTCAACAGATATGAAAGGAGCTGAATCCATAGTCGTTTCTCCCGACAGTTTGAATGCTGGAATTGCCAATCTTCAATTAATAAGGCGTTTTAACAAAAACTTGGATGAATTTACAAATGCCGGAGGTAAAATGGAGGGAGCTTACTATTCGGAGATAATCCCGATAAAGATTGCTGAATAATTATCCAAAATATTACTATACAGAATGAATAATCTAAATATCACAATACTAGGGGGAGGAAATCTCGGAACATCCATTGCAAAAGGACTTTTACGTTTAAAAGGTTTTAAAAAGGATAATATTCGTATTACCGAGAAACGCACCTCCCGCATTAAATATTTAAAAGAAAATGGTTTGAATTGCATCGGCGATAAAAATCTTGATGGCATAAAGGGAGCTGATATTGTTATTATAGCAGTAAAACCTCAACAAGCAGCTGAAGTCCTGAAGGAGATCAAATCAGGATTTAACGGCAAAAAACAAATTCTTTTATCTACTGTAACAGGAGTGTGTATTGCCGATATTGAGAAACATATAGGAAAAGTTCCCATTGTTCGGATAATGCCCAATACAGCCATTGAAATTCTTGAATCAATGACATGCCTGGTATACCAAAACCTGACCAAACAGCAGGAAGAAATGGTCACAAACCTTTTTAGCCAACTAGGCATTGCTCTTGTAATCCAGGAAGACTTAATGGGTGCTGTTACAGTATTAGGAGCCTGTGGTATTGCTTTTGCATTACGGTTTTTGCGTGCTGCCACCCAGGGCGGTATCGAAATAGGTTTTGGAGCTGAAATGTCTCAACTTATTGCGGCCCAAACCGTAAAAGGTGCAGCTCAATTGATACTTGAAAACAAGAGCCATCCCGAAAGAGAAATTGACAAAGTTACCACCCCTATGGGTATTACTATTTCTGGCCTTAATGAAATGGAACATCAGGGGTTTAGTTCTGCCCTTATTAAAGGGTTGTTGACTTCTTACACTAAGCTAATGAATAATTCAAAGACTGACAAAAATCCTTAGATCACTTAATCCTTACTAACTAACATTATTATTCTCAAATGACAGGCACCAAGGTTAAAGCCATTTACCTTTTATTATACATGGCCTTCGCAACCTGGAGGGTGTTCTATAATGTGTATCTTGAAGAAAATGGTTTTACCGGTACGCAGATAGGAATTGTCAATGCCATTATGATGGCAACTATATTCCTGGTTGTACCCATTTGGGGTGTGTTAGCTGACAGAAAAGGTATCCGGCCAACATTGCTTTGGGCATGCCTCGCAACAATAGTTTTAATGTTTTTTCTGGGAAAAATACTTATGCTGAAATTCCTGGTATTTTATATCTTTTTACTTACCCTTTTTCACCATCCTCTAGGAGCATTAACCGATGCCCTTGCAGTAGAATATAGCTCAATTAATCCAAAATATAATTATGGAGGACTACGTTTGTGGGGGTCATTGGGGTGGGCGGTGGCTTCAATAATAGGCGGATTTTTGTTTATGGAACTGGATACAAAATATATTTTCCCGGTGGCTTCTCTTTTTTTCCTGGGCATTATCCCATTTTTAGCTTTACCTATTAAACGGAAAGTAATATACAAACCCCATTTTCAACCTCTAACTATAGATCTGATATTAAAAAATAAACAATTAGTAACTGTTATACTACTTCTACTTCTATATGGCATAGCATGTACCCCGATCAATAATTTCATAAACTTGTATTTTACCCAGTTAAAAGCCAGCAACAAGGTGATTGGCTATGCTTATGCGCTTCAGGCTATCAGTGAACTGCCTTTCTTTTTATTGGGAGATCGTTTATTAAAAAGATATGGCCCAAGAACACTGATATCACTATCCATGTCTGCTTTCTTCATACGTATGCTTCTCTACGGCTTATTCCCGAATATCGAATTGGCTATTACTTTGGGTGTTTTGCAGGGTATATCCTGGTCATTCTTCCTGGTTGGAATAGTGCATCATATTCATGAATTACTGCCCAAAGGCATGCATGCTACTGCTCAATCAATCATTTGGGGAATATACCTGGGGTTAGGTCAGACGATTGGTAATCTTGGTATTGGTTATTTAAAGGATACAATCGGGATGGTTAAAGTTATGCTTTGGTTCTCACTACCTATATTTGTGCTTATGATTTTATTCAACCTCTATTTCTGGAAGCATAAAACAAGTGATTCGGTCAAGCAGTCCTAGTTTCATGTTAATCCTAATATGTCACATATTATTCATCCGATGACTTTTTAATTTACCCTTTTTGTTTTCAATTGACTAATGTGTCATCGGATGAATTTAAAGCAAATTCATAACTAATATGACACTAGTTCTTCCCAATGCTATTTAAATATTCTTCAAGATTTGTATACCCATCTCCATCAGAATCACCATTTCTATCTTCTTCATTATCCGGATTGAGACCATGTATCATTTCCCATTCATCAGGCATTCCATCATGATCCCGGTCAGTAAGTGTTGGTGAAGGATGATATTCCGGCCAGCCACCTACATCGACTTGTGAATCTATAATTCCATTTTTAAATTTAGTCTTCCCGGTTTTAACTTCATTTATAATCCGCTGATCTACCAAATCCCGCTTTGGTAATATTGCACCAGCATTTTGTAATACAAGTTGATATGCCTCAGTAGCTTTTTGTTCATTAATCGGGACAAATGGAACAGGCTGTGTTAAACGAGCCTTGTTAACCTGCTCCTCACTCAACCCTTGCACCCCTCCATCCCAGTTATTTGCAGAAACTTTTGAATTGCCTTCCACATAATTATCGGTTATATACCAATAACCCAAAGGAACCGTATCAGGATTAATTGATTTATTAATGAAATCAAATGATGGCCCAACTATTCTATACTTTTTAAAGCCTTTAGTTGCGGGTCCTGGCTTATAATAATTAGCAACCATATTCTGGCTTCCCGCTTCCCCTCCATATGCGCTATTTTTTCCCCAGTTAAATATTACATTATTTCTATAATCCACAATCTCTTCTTCCGGAATATCATGATAACGGCTCCCACAGAAGCGCGGATTTCGGCTGCTATGGCTTGCCAACAAGTTATGATGAAAAGTCGCTCCTTTACCACCCCAAATTCCGCCATAACCATGCTCACCTTTCCAATGGTATGATTCATTTAAACTTTCACTTATAATACACCATTGTAAAGTAAAATTTTCATTATCGTAAAAACTACCCACCTCATCAGTGGCCCAACTCATAGAACAATGATCAATGATAATGTTTTTATTCCCTTTTGAAAAAAGAGCATCCACTTCGGCTTTCATTTTATCACCTGGCCTGAATCGCATATATCTGATTATAATATTATCTGCTAAAAGCTGTACACCCCAATTTTTAATACATATACCATCTCCTGGTGCTGTTTGGCCGGCAATGGTAAGATTCCCAAAGTTTATTTCAAGTGGTGTTTTTAGTTCAATTATACCGGATACTTTAAAGACAATCGTACGCATCGTATCAGTATTTATAGCATTGCGAAAGCTTCCGGGACCATCATCATTTAAATTTGTTACCTCTAAAACAATACCTCCTCTGCCTCCAGATGTATATTTTCCATAACCTTCTGCTTCCGGAAATGCCAGTATCTGACCTTTCGGGATATTTTGTGCCTTTCCAAAATATGAGAAAACTATAACTATAAATAAAATAAAATATGTTCGAAACATACTTTTGTTTTTGCGTTGCATGCAAAACTAAAAAAAAACATAACACTATTTGGAACAAGAAATGCACATTACTACTCTTAATTGTTAGTAAAAACTATAGTTTTTATATATATTTGGTAATCAATCATTTCAAATATTAAAAGAATAATGAATAATTTAAGACTGTTTTTATTAATTATAGCAGGCATTAGTGCTAATTGTGTTGTTCAGTCACAATACTTCCCTGAAGAATTATTATCAAAATATGATGAAATAGGTTATTCTGACGGAATATACACTCAGGTTCAGAAAGATGGCAAATTGGGACTGGTAGATTCTGCCCTCAATCTGGTAATTCCATGTATTTACGATGAAGTAAATCCTGAATATTTATGGAACTATGCAACAGTTAGAATAGAAAACAAACACGGAGTAACAGATAAATCAGGTAGAACTATTGTTCCAGTGCAATATGATAATGTTGAACCTTTTAAATTTTATGAAGGTGATTTTTTAGTTATTGTAAAAAGCAATGACCTTTATGGATTATATAACCAATACGGCAAATATCAGCTTAAATGCAAATACGAAAACATTGATATCAATTATGTGGAAGATGCCCCTGATATTGATGAATGGGTAATTTTCAAACTTAACGGGAAATATGGCTATGCCAATAAGTTTGGTGAGAAAAAGACAGAAGCTATTTATGATGAGATCTATGTTAACCTGGATGATCAGTCTAAACATATTGATAAAGACCTGATAAAAGTAAAGCAGGGAGATCTTTGGGGATTGATTGATACGGCTGGTAATATACTATTTCCATGCAAATATCAAACCATTTATCAAATTGATAACAGCGATATATTGGTACTAAATTCAAAACGTTCAAAAATCAAAAGTATCTATGTAAGGAATTGTTACACAGGAAATTTAATATTAGCAAAAAGAGACGGGAATATAATAAGTAATAAAGAGTATCAATACATTGAGGATTTCAATCGTTCCAAAACAGCATTAGTGAAAAATTCAGACAAATTAGGAGTGATAAATCAGAAATGCGAATTAATTGTTCCATGCATATATGATTGTATTGACGATCCTTCGTACGATGGATATATAAAAGTATTTACCGGAGAAACCCTTTTTGATGAAGTATATGGCTATAAGCCAAAGAAAGGATTATTTGGATATTGGAACACAAAAGGTGAACTAGTCATTAAAACTGAATATGAGAACATAGGCCCTCATTACAAAAATTACATCCAGGTTAAGAAAAATGGCTTATGGGGACTTATAGATTCAATAGAAAATAGTATAATCCCTTGTAGATATAACTGGACTGATCACATCTTTCACAATGGATATTGTGAAGTATATATGGGCAATTTGAATGATGAAATTTTACTGGACAGACCCTCTGAAAACGGAAAATTTGGTTTGGTTGATTCAAATGGAACTGAAGTAATAGCTCCTATTTACGATAACATAAAACCTTTAAATAATAGATATGTGGGTGTATGTAAAGATAAAAAATGGGCTATTGCAAATAATGAAGGAAACATCATAACACAATTTAATTATGACTGGATTGATGATAACTATTATGATGAAATGCTTTTAGTTTTTAAAGGAAAAATTGAATTTACATATGATGAATATCTCGAATATGAAGTGTATAATGGATTATACGGATATGTGAACCTGCAAGGAAAAGAAGTTATCCCATGCAGGTATTCTGAAGCTTCAGGCTTTTATAATGGTAAAGCAAGTGTTATAAAGGATGATAACAGTTTTTCTATTAATATAAAAGGTAAATGTATTGAGAATTGCCCAAAGTAGCTAATCGCTGACATTAAGGCCATAAGTAAAAGTAATTGTAAAAACATTGCCCGTTAAATTGGAACGGTTTTGCAAGGTAAAATCAGTAATATTATAGCACGCACCGAGTTCCATATAGGTTTTATTATTAAAGGAATAACGGTTAATAATGCTTAATCCAATATTGTACGAATGCAAATATTTGACCATATCCTTCTTCTCTATTTCTGAGATTGCAGTAGTTCCGTAATAATAATGTACATCATCAGGTTCGTTAACGGCTTTAATATAATCATAAGCTATCCCCAGATTTAACACCATATTATAGTTCTCACCTGCAATTATATCTCTGCCTAAATGGATACCATAACTCCCACTAAAAAAGCAATTAGTCAAAACAATAGTATCTGTATTTGAATAGTAAAAATCATAATGGTTTTTTGCCTTCATAAAACGAAAATCCATACCTAATCCATAATACATTTTACCCCACTTTATATCCATCTTAAATCCGGTAAGCGGATGTACACCCAAATCTCCTAACTTTCCGGCAGGTATCCATATACCTGAATTAAGTCCTATAAGCACAGCATAATCCTTTGATTCTTTAGATGTTGATTCAAATTCCTGCGTATATCCGTGTGAAAATAAGCATAGCAATACGATAAAAATATATTTTTTCATAGCATTAAGTTTTATAATTTTAACTAAAATGCGAATGGATGCAGCCTTTACTAATACTATAATTATACTTTTCAATTAGTGATTACATCCAAAAATTAATCATCCTCTTCAAGGATAAACAATTCTTCTACAATAATTCCAAAAAAGCTGGCCATCTTTAAAGCTAATAAAGTAGAAGGAACAAATTTACCAGTCTCAATAGCGTGTATTGTCTGGCGTGATACATGTAATATATCTGCAAGCTCTCCTTGTGTTATATTTTTTTTGGCACGTTCAATTTTAATTGTATTTCTCATATCATTTCATTTATCTAAACCACATGATCAAACACACTTAAAATAAGTGTTACTATCGAAATAAGTAACACGATAAACAATATTATAAATGCTTTATCACCGGATATAGAGTCACTATACATAGCTTTGAGAGAAAATTTTATCCCGACACGGAACAAGATTTGATATAACAGAAGAATACCTTCGATTATATACAAAATAGGATAAATTGAAAAATTTACTTTATCCAAATCCGTTACAACAATATAAGTTGGAATCATTACAACCAGTAACCGTAAGCAAAACTTAGCAACAAAGTATCTGATTTTCTGTACACCTTCATCATCAATCTTTTCCTTACTAAATGTGAGCATCATTAATCCAAAAATGATAATCATATGATTATGATGCATCAATTTATCAAAGGCATCCGCCTCATCATACTGAATATTCAGGAAATTAAGTACTACTAAAATGATTATACCAATGATAGTAATAATTAATCCTAGTTTTCTAAAGACAGGACTTACCAAGTTTCCCATAATTTAATTTTTGATATGATTATAATACAAATGTAAAGTTTTATTTACATTTTTACAACTTTATTTTACATTTTTTATATTATAATAGACATTATTTCTTCCAAAATGACAATAAGATATTGTATATTAAAATATTAATCAATGAATGTTAATAACTCTAAATAAAATATTTGATTGTTAAAATAAGATTAACTATATTTCAGACGTTTATATTATAATGCTCTAAAATTGAGCGCAATACTTAACCTATGGACAAGCATATTGCAGCATTGTTAAAAACCAATAACCGTGTGATTATTCCCGGTTTTGGAGCCTTAATAGCCCGTGAAGGAGGTGAAAAGCTTACTTTTAATGAATTATTAAAATTTGATGACGGCCTCCTGAATGACTATGTAAGCAAGGCTGAGGGCACGGATAAAAAAATAACAGAAGCAAATATTAAAAAATACGTAGATAAAGTCTCAGCCGGTCTTAAAAAAGGTGAGTCTGTAAAATTAAGTACGATTGGAGCGCTGGTAATCGACGACAAAGGAAAGATACAATTTGAGCAAAGCGGAAGCCCAAAAGATGTAAAAACTCCTCCTGTTAAAAAAGAAGAAACAGAACCTGCTAAACCCGTTTCTCCTCCACCTCCTCCCCCACCTGTATCATCTGCCCCAATAGAAGAAAGTAAACCAAAAGAAACTATAAAACCCGCCGCAGAAGAACCAAAAAAACAAGAACCAAAAAAGGAAGAACCTAAGAAAGAAGTCCCAAAAGAAGAAAGCCCTGCACAACCTAAACCAACGGCAGTGCCAGAATCCGATTACAAAAAAACAGCTGCAGTAAACAAACCCGAAGTTGAGAGAACTGCCGGAAGAAGGACACCCCCTCCAAAAAACAAACCTCCCAAAGCTACCCGATCAGGTGATGATAATAAGAAAAAGGGATGGCTGGTATGGGTCATAATACTGGTCATTCTCATTGGTGGAGGAACCACTTCCTGGTTCCTGTTTACTGACCAGATTAAAGGTTTTATTCAGGCACATATTAGTAAAAGCCATAAGCAACCTGAACTGCCAATCATTGATACCACAACTTATGTCGTGGATACTATTGTTGAACTCCCGGATGAAGAAGTAATTGAAGACAAAGATATAGTTCCCCTTGACCCTTATGCAAAAACCGGACAATATTACGTAGTAGCAGGATGCTTTCGTTTTGAGCGAAATGCTGACCGCTATGTTAACCAATTAAACAAAAAAGGATACAATGCCAGGAAATTCGGTAAACGCAAAGGCAATTTTGTAGTATGCTTTGAGACATATGCAACGAAAAATGAAGCTCTCCGCAAAATGCGTGAAATAAGAAATACTATAGAACCGGAGGCATGGGTACTAAAGTATTAGCATATACTTAAAATTGCCAATAGAAGTTAAGTAATATTATTCAATCTATTAAAAAATTTTACCCTGCTTAAAAGTAAATTAATCCTTATTTATGATTAGTTTATGGAATATATCTTCGATTTTCCACTCTTTGCTTATATTTTTTGTATTTTGTCGTTTCAAAAGATAAGTACTTTAAATACTAATGACACGATCTATTTCCAAATATTAACCTTTAAAAACTTTAATTATGAAAAAAAACATGTTATTATTAATCGTAGCTGCGTTAATTATCAGTTTGTCAAGCTGTGATAAAGATGAAAAGGACGATAGTTCTATCTATATGGGTATTGAATATACAGGGCAGCAAATTCCAATGGGAACTAAATATTCCTATACCGAAGGCACTTATACTGCATCGGTTTCATTCATAGATGAGAATAGTTATAACTGGGGACAAAGCGATGTCCAAGGAATTATGAGCATGGTAGTTCCCTGCTCTTATAACTCTGTAACAGGGGAATTTTCTGATACTATGATTGCTGGAAATAGTAGTACTGAATATGGAGCAATTCAATATTATCCCATATCATTTGTTATTGATGACATGAATAAGTTGTACTTACATACCAATAATTACCAAATAGATACAAGTACCAATTTTCACCGTTATATACTTGAAAAGACATCAGGTGAAGCCGGGACACTGGAAGGTACATATACAGGATCCTTTTATGGTGACAACTGGATATATGAAGATAGTAGTATGGCTGATATGAAAATGGAAACAACTGTAAGTTTTACGTATGAAGCAAATACTTTTTCCGGCACATATGTAACAAGACTTATTACCGAATCGACTATGGACATCCCTGAATACGGTATTATTGCCGGGATATCAGATAATACGGAAACAACTGCCTTTAGTGGCACATGGATCTATAATAAAGCTAACAATACTATTACAGAAACTTTCACTACGTCTGAAGTCAGCCCGGTAATATATACTCCTTACTGGGTTTCATATAATGAAAAGACCTATTTGGTAACTTCTTTGACTCGCTATTATCAAAAAGACTAATTTTTTTTCAAATCAGGCGCTGAATATTAGCATATTGGATAAACAAATCAAAGAATTTTCAACTTTAAATTGATGAGTGGTATTTCTTTATACCGCTCATTTTTATTTACCCGAATATTAATAAATATTTTTATGAATAATATTCATAAGGATAATAGATATTTAATTGGTCTGCTAATAATTACCCATATCATTAATCTCTATTCACAGGAACCTGATTCGATTACAAAACATAAACCCGAGGAAATTCCCTCGTGGACATTATATGTACCAGGTGCTACATCTTTCTATCAAAAGCAATATTTAGCAGGCACCATTTTCATCACACTGGAAATAGGAGGAATATTGCTTGTAGTTGAAAAATATTACGAAGAACAAAGTCTTTCAGATGTAAAACAGATATTATTTTTGGACCATTATATACCACGGTATGAAGCGTTCAGTGCATTTAGTTCTGTTTCATTAGATATGAGCTGGAGCGCAGGTATCGGAGAAGAATATATTTGCAGAAATTTCTTAATGCCTGTCCTTGATTACCGGTTTGGACAAAGAAAAGGTTTGATATTCTCCAGTTTAATATTTGGAGGACTTCATTTTGAAAATGTATTGTTTTCTGACAAACCAGATTATGGCTAAGCATTGCTGCAAGCAGGAGAAGCCACTGTTGCGGTATATTTTTTAGGACGAGATGTTCAAAAGAGGAATTATAATTTAGAACCTGCAGTTACTGCACATACCTGGTACGACTTTGTATTGATGGCAGGCTCCTTCTTAGTCAATCCGGAAGATAATGTTTTTGTTGTAAAAATTAGGCTCGCCATGGATTAACCAATTAATTTTCAGGAAAGTATTGGTGAAATTCTATTTTTGCAAGGTGAATGAGGTCATAGCTATCAATTGATGTATTTATTCATTGTATCTAAATCATTATACCACTTTCTGAATATGACAATTAATTGGCAAACACTAAATTGATAAGGAATTTCTGTAAAATCTTGTTAAATTGCACGTTTTATAAGCATATTTTTTATATTTATGTCAACACTCAAAGATCATCAAATCAATCATTATTTTAGCCAACTGGAAAATGAGGGCCAGCAAGTTAGGAAAAATGCAACAAATAAGTTGGGTGATAACGGAGATGAGTTATGTTTACAACTGCTTCGGGAAAATGTACAGTATTTGAACAAAGAACACCAGACACTTATAATAGCTGTGGGTAAACTTAAAAAGCCCTGTGTGTATAAAATAATTTATTAAAAAACACCATGAATATTCTAAACCAACTCTCATCCAGTCAGGGTGATAAGACTGAAAGCTCGAATAAAAAAGTTGCAGAAAAAAGTATTAAGGAACCTAAATTACTTAAAGATATTGCCTCAGGATTTGACAACAAGGACAAAAAGCTTCAGGCTGATTGCATAGAGGTCTTTACCATGGTTTCGGAGAACCATCCTGATTTGGTTGTTCCCTTTGCTGATAAAGTTATTCTATTGTTGTCAAGCAAGGAAACTAAAATCCGGTGGGAAGCGGTTCATACGCTTGCATTTATTGCTGATAAAATCCCGGATCAGATATTTTCAATACTTCCTGAATTACAAGAATTGATTGAGAAAGATAAAAGCACAATTGTAAGGGATTATTCACTTGATGCAATTGCTAATTACGCAAAAGTAAACAAGGATGCTTCAGAAAATGTGTATGAAATACTGAAAAAAGCTTTAGAGATTTGGGAAGAAAAGCATGCAAAACAGGTATTCAAGGGATTTTGCAATATCATTGATAACCAACCGAAATTTAGTAGTGAAATCAACAGATTGGTTGAACCCTATCTTAATGCAGAAAAGAAGATTGTTATAACAGAAGCAAAAAGATTATTGAAAAAATTGAATAACCCTGGGTTGTAAAGCAAGTAATAATGATTTTAAAACAAGAAATTAAGTAAAATGCAAGCACAAAAGAATATAATTATGTAGCTTTATTTATCCATTATGACAAATCAACACCTAAATAATTATGAATAATATTAATACTCTAAGATTTTCTGTACTGTTCATCTTTCTGTGCGCAATACAGTATATTACTGCTCAGGATGTAACTATCGACGAGGCACGTCATGTTGCACAAAACCTCATGTATGAAAAAGCAGGTCTACCCCAGGAAAGTTTCCTTGTTAACGAGGAGATTGTTAGCAAAAATGAAGATCAAACCTGTTATTATACTTTCAACCTTAAAGATAATGGAGGTTTTGTGATCGTCTCAGCCGATAAAAGGGCGTACCCTGTTTTAGGTTACAGTTTATATGGTAACTCCGGGAAAGGTAACCATTCACCGGCTTTTAATGAGTGGATGCAAATGTATATTTCGCAAATACAAACTGCTCAAAACAGTAAATTAAAACAGGATGCTGCCACAGCTAAAGAGTGGGAAAAATATCTGACAGAGTTCGCAGAATTTTCACTAGTAAAAACCACCAAAACAATTGCAGGGCCCTTATTTGGCCCGGATGGAAACGCCAGTTCGATAAGCTATGGACAGGGAGGATACTATAATGACTCCTGTCCCGGCAACTCAGTAGTTGGATGTGTAGCTACTGCAATGAGCCAGGTTATGGTATACTTCGATCATCCTAATTTTGGTGTTGGCTATAGAACTTATGAACACACGCTTGCAGGAGGCTACCAAAACGATTTCGGTACTCTAAGTTCAAGTTTCGGATCGACCAACTATAATGTTGCCTTATTACCACCAAATATAAGCAGTGCTAATGCCGCAGTAGCTCAATTATGCCACCACGCAGGAATATCTGTTTTAATGGACTACGATCCATCCGGATCAAGTTCTTCTACCGCGGATGCTGCAAGCGCATTGGTAACAAACTGGGATTTTGATAAAAACCTGGAATACAAATACAAACAATTCCATACCGGAGCAGATGAATGGGAAGGAATGCTTCGCGCAGCTATTGACAGTAGTTTGGCTGTGATATACAGAGGAACAGATAACACAGGTCAGGGTGGCCATGCATGGGTTTGCGATGGTTATGACGATTCAAATAACAGCTTTCATATGAATTGGGGCTGGTATGGTTCAGATAACGGATATTATCTTTTAACAGCTCTAAATCCCGGTACGTATAATTTTATTAATGATCAGGCTGCAATTTTCGGAATAAAACCTAACACATCGGATACATTAACTGTGGTTTGGGAAGATTTTGATATGGATGAAAACTACTATTACCTGACTCCCGAATGGGATACTGATGGAGATAATGATGCTCAAACATATGGTGAGTATACAAATGGGTATAACGGCAGCTATGCGAAAATCGGAAATGGTGGAGAAATAGATCAGTGGCTTGTTTCTCCAAAATTAGGTCTCCCAGCCAGTAGTGAAATCAACTTATCATTATATGCATACAGATTGAACAGTCACAATCAGGGGATTGAAATTTACATTTCTACTACCGGTACGAATGTGGCAACTGACTTTTCATTAATTGACAGTTACACATTAACAACTTCATGGGCACAATATACTGCTGATCTGTCAGCCTATGCAGGACAAACAGTTTATTTAGGCATTAAAGGTACAGGAGATGAAAGCAGTGGTTTTTCTTATGTCTTCATAGATAACTTATATCTCTGGGCAATACCAAATGTATTACCGGTTACGCCAGAGGTTACTACTCAACCTGTTACATCAATAAAAGCCTATTCTGCTATTGGAAACGGAAATATAACAACAGTGGGTAGTCCAACCCCCACAGCCCACGGTATATGCTGGAATACTTCAGGCACGCCAACAGTTTCCGACATTTTATCTGATGAAGGTGCTGTAACTGACACTGGAGCTTTTACAAGTTTAATAACCGGCTTAAATCCCGGGACAACTTACTATGTAAGAGCATATGTTATCAATTCTACAGACACAAGCTATGGAGGTGTAGAATCTTTTACAACTGTAGCCTGTGATATCGATGCTACAGCTCATGTTGACAGCATGGTTACATGTTATGGAGAAAACGATGGAGGTGCCTCAGTTACAGCTACGGGAGGAACTACACCATATATTTATTCCTGGTCAAATTCAGCAACTACGGAATCTGTAACAGGCTTGGCCGCAGGCTGGTATTATATTACAGTATCTGATACCAATGATTGTTTCAGTATTGATTCGGTTGAAATAACCGAACCTGATCAAATTATAACAACAGATTCCATAGCTATTTGCAAGGGAGAATACTTTGCAAGACCAAGTGGAGATACACTTTTTAACATCACTTCTTCTACCGTGGATATATCTGTCTTACCTGCTAATAATGGATGTGACAGTACTATTTCTACAAAAATTCATGTAAAATCTGTCAATGTACATGTTGATGTAAACGGAAGCACAATAACTGCAAGCAATGGCAGTGCCGATTCTTATCAATGGGTTGATTGCGATGATGACTATTCACCAATAACCGGTGAAACAGATGACACTTTCACTGCAACGGACAATGGCAGTTATGCTGTTATCATAGAAGATAACGATTGCATAGATACTTCATCATGTGAGTCAATTGTGATCGAAAGCATTGAAGATAAAGACAACCTGTTTGCCGGATCTATATGGCCAAATCCTACTACGGGGAAAATAAATATACACCAGAATAAGGATATAACTCCACTGGAAGTATATATTTATGATATTGATGGAAAGGTTATTCTATGGAAAGAATTTACGATTGAAAGATCCGTTTGCACCATTGAATTGCCTGAAGAAAGTGGAATATACCTTTTAAAACTAATATCGAATTCAAAAACCGCTACTTATAAAGTGATTAAAAAGTAAATTTTAGAAATCAGGAGTCAGGAGACAGGAGTAAGGAGCCAGTCGTCCTGATTCCTATTATATAACACTTTTTGTAAAACATTGATAAACAAACAATAAAAATATTTAGTCATTCTTATTGCGTTTTAATAATTCCGTTGCATATTTCGTTTGGCATTTCATTGTTATATGTAATTACAACGGTTCTTTTTATACATTATTTGGGCTACTAAACTTTCGTACCTGCGGCATTGTCATTTAATATTGCACTACATTTTAATAGCGAGCGAACGGCCTGATATAATCTTTATTACAAAACAAGCAAACTGTTTTTTATCAGGCATTGGAAGCATCCCACGAGTCCCGTCTGCTGAACTATATGAAAGAGGATGGCCTTTCATCGGGACGGCTTGGGATGCGCGGAAAAACAGGTTGCGTAGATTTTGATTGAAAATTATATTGAGCCTTGATCTTTTGTTTCTTTTGGATTAAGCCAAAAGAAAAATTAATAGAATGTTATATTGCTTTGTAATATTGCTCTGCAATCGGGAAACTGACTTCTGGATTCTGGCTCCTGGCTCCTAAATATTATGATCATCCGGCAAAATCATCAACCGCGGAATGCGAATATGATCCGGTTGCTTTAATATGTACACTACCTGGTTGGCAACATCCTCAGGCTGCAAGGGTTCTTTAATATCCATCAGCTTACTCGGGTGCTCCTCCCAGTCGTTGTGCAATTCAGTCATAACCAGCCCGGGCTGAATATTGGAGATTTTAATCTTTGTGCCGGTAAGTTCCATGCGCAATGCTTCTGAAAGGCCTTCAATGGCATATTTGGTACCACCATAAGCTCCTGCAGTAGCCCTGACTTTTGTGCCCATCACACTGGATATATTTATAACATGACCTGAGCCTTGTTTTTTGAACTGTTTCAGAAAAGTATAGATCAATCTGTATGCTGCTTCAACGTTGATCCTTACCATACCTGCTATTTTCTCAATATCCACGTCTTCAATAGCACCTACATGAATATTACCTGCATTATTTAACAGGATGTCACAGCGCCCAAAGGTATCAAGTGCTGCCTGTAATAACTGGTTTGGCACCTCCGGTTTAATAATATCAGCAGAAATAGCGAATCCATTAATCTGATGCGCAAGATCCTTTATCTGTTCTTCCCTGCGGGCAGTAACCAGACATTTCACACCTTCTTTTGCTAATGTTTCAGCCACAGCTTTACCGATACCACTACTGGCACCGGTTATTACTGCTACCTTATCTTTTAATTTTGACATTGACAGATTTAATTAGTGGCTTCCCAACTCCCCCAAATACCTTTCGGCATCCAACGCAGCACGACACCCGGTTCCTGCTGCCGTAACGGCCTGACGATACTGGCTATCCATTACATCGCCACAGGCAAAAACACCGGAAACATTTGTTTTAGCTGTATCAGGTTTGGTTTTTATGTAACCTACTTCGTCCGTCTCAAGGTATGGTTTAAATATCTCTGAGTTGGGTGTATGACCAATAGCCAGGAAAAACCCGTCAATATCCAGTTTGTAAGTTTCACCTTTGGCAGTATTCTCAACTATTACACCATTCACCACCTGGTCGCCAACCACCTCTTTTGTCACGTGTTCGTATAATACCTCTAAATTTGGAGTTTTTTCTACTCTTTCAATCATAATTTTGGAAGCACGCATAAATGGTTTCCTTATTATAAGGTAAACTTTTGAGCAAAGGTTGGCCAGATAGGTAGCTTCCTCAGCGGCAGAGTCGCCTCCCCCAACCACAGCAACTACTTTGCCACGATAGAAAAATCCATCACAGGTGGCACAGGCAGACACTCCCGAACCTTTGAATTTTTCTTCACTCTCAAGACCAAGATATTTAGCTGTCGCTCCTGTGGCAATAATTACGGCATCCGCTTCGATGGTTTTATCATCATCAATGACGACTTTATGCGGCTTACCTGAGAAATCAACAGATGTGGCCAGCCCATAACGTATATCCGTTCCAAAACGCTCTGCCTGTTTGCGAAAATCCATCATCATCTCGGTTCCATTGATACCTTCAGGGTATCCGGGGAAATTCTCAACATCATTGGTTGTGGTAAGCTGACCTCCGGGCTGTAATCCTTCATAAAGCACAGGGCTGAGATTTGCACGTGCAGCATAAATAGCTGCAGTATATCCTGCCGGGCCTGATCCTATAATTAAACACTTTACTTTTTCAACATTGCCACTTGTTTTTGGCTTATCTTTATTATCCTCCGAAAGGTTCATTGATGAAAATAATCCCATAGCTTTTTCATTTAATTTTGAGACATAAAAATATAAATATTAGAGACAATGTACAACGTAAAATGTTCATCAGTAAAATTATCTTAAAAGGTTTGGATTATCAATTATATTGTTGAGATACTAACTCTCCTCCTTGTAATAGATCTTATAAAACTTACGGCCGTTTTCATCAATACCCTGCTCAATTAAATTACGGTTTCCATGTATGTAAATGTGAAAATTACGGTCGAGCTTTAACACACTTTTAAATACTCTGGCTTGTTTCTTAACCGCCTGCGGGGATATATCAAAGCGATCCGAAAGTTCTACCTCATTATCCATGCGAAAGGAGCTGTCAAAATCCCTGAAGGAATCTATCACATTATTATCCTGAAAGACTTCCTTTTCAAAATCGTTTTTTTCGAACTGCTCATGGGTTTTAAAATATTGAACAGACCGGTTTAACATATCAATCTGATCTGCTTTGGTGACTTCGAAAGTATCAGGCAACTTTTCGGTTACAAACCGTTTGGCAATACCCAGGAACTGATTGGTTTGCTGAAATTCATTATTAATGATCAGGACATTCAGAAAATCATCCTTCCAGTACTGCGCTTCATATCCTTTATTTGTATTGTCAACAATCGTTATTATATATCCATTTTGCTTCTCTGTATTAAAGATCACGCATCCTTTGTCAAGTTTATTGATATTAATCCCTTCCCTTTGTTCAATATCGAATCCGTCCTTACCCTGTTCCACTGCCAGGTAGGTAACCTTGTTCTCTGACTTAAACAGGCCCACGGCATCCATCGTCTCACCATCATAAGTGCAATCCTTAAAATACACTACATAAAACTCACCTCCTTTTATTTGGGGATGCACGCTTTGGTTATACAGATATTTTGCCAGGCTTACTGAATTCTCAGGCAGGCTTTCAGGATCGTTAAAAATGCCGGAGACGAAGGAATACACTTCATTCAGGTCCAGGTTGCTGTCATGATAAAAGTGGTATAATTCTTCTGACTTAAATGCTGAAAGGAAATAGTGAGTAAGCAGATCCTTTAATTCATCATCTGTTGTGGTTTCCTCTCTGGCTAAATAATAGTTCTCTTCTGCGGCTTTGTTTCCGACCTTGTGAATTATAAGTCTATCCAATACTGATTCTTCAAACGTGAATTTCATGTTTGTTATTTTAAAATTTATCATGGAAATACATGATTCAAAAATAACTTTTTGCATCCATTTTGGATAATCAAAAAGCGTTTAAAAATTATTTTTCAGCAAATTGTAAGATATAGCTAGAGTTTGCACATTAGTCTTTAGACTTTTTTCAGAACTAGTCAGAGCTCAGCAAGGCTAATCCATATTCCTGTTGGCCCCGAAAGATCGTGTAACCAAAAATAAGCCAGTAAAAGTTACAAGGGGCTACTCAATTAACCCAGTTACAGAAGATAAGGTGACTGTATTCCCAAAATATGATAGTATAAAGTCAACTAAAAAAAGCTTCTGGAGTAAAAAATAACATTTGCTAACTACCTGAAAGTTTAAAAAATAGCTGATTTTTTTTGTTAAAAGCAAATATAAAAATTACATTTGAGATAAGGTATAAGGGTTAGTGATGGAAAGAGTATTAAGTAATTCAAAAAAATATAACCGATAGAAAACAGTTGAAATAAAAGAGTATAAAAAAAGTGATGACATTGCAGAATTTAAGACTATGCTTTCACGGCTGATGTTGTATACTCTTATAAGAATAATTACGGATACTAAAAACTATCTTTCTTAAAAAGAAGAATATGATAAATAAAAGAAAATCCATATGTTATTTATTGATTTCATCAATATTTATTTGTAATCTTTTCAATTCCTGTAAAAAAGATGAAAAGGAACAGGCACCAGATCCTGATGCCTTAAATGCTGATTTATTGTCTATAGAAATGGTAACTGATTATGGAAATATCAATTTCCATATATCAGATGATACTTTGTATTACGACACTGTTGAATACGAAGTGGGAAGTATTATGCTAATACCCATTTCTGCTATATCTGAAGCAAGTATTAAAATTAATGGGAAATCATGTGATTGTGGTGAATCATCACAACCAATAAATTTAAGAATTGGAGAAAATGATATTAAAATACAAGTAACATCAAAAGACGGTTCCTCTGAAAAGAATTATATACTTAAGATAATAAGAAAAGAATGCCATCTTGTTTTTGTTGATGCATTCTCTTTTGGAAATCGGTTACAATCAATTTCAATATCACCAGATGGGAATTATGCTTATGTTATAGGTTTTTATATTGATGAAATTCTTGGAACTGAAATTTCATTGTTTGCCAGAGATACTTCCACAGGCTCTCTTAGTTTTGTTACGAAGTATCTTATTTCAAATATAACAGCCGTTTCAAGTTCGATATCACCAGACGGGAATTATTTATACCTTACTGATCAAGGTGATAATGAAGGAGTAGTATGGTTTAAAAGGGACCTATTAGATGGTTCTATTTCTTATATTGATCGGTACAACATTATGAATTCTGGAAGTAATCATTACATCGTCAATTCAGTTGTTGTATCACCAGAAGGTAATAATATATATGTTTCTACTCATCAAACTAATGCAGTACTATTATTTACAAGAGACAATTCTACTGGTTCTATTTCTTATGTTAATGAATATCCAATAACTAATCCTACATCATCAATTGCAGTATCACCAGATGGTAATTACGTTTATGTTCTTGTATGCGAAGCAATTGAAATACATAAAAGAAACTTCACTACCGGATCACTTACATATATTGTCAAGTTTTCAGATGAAGAAATATTTTTAAATTCCTCTGTTAGTTCAATAGCAGTATCACCTAATGGAAATTATGTATATGTTTCAGCATTTATTTCTGGTGCAATTATTTGGTTTAAACCTAATCCATCTTCCGGTTCTCTTTCTTATGAAAGTATGCTAACAAATGAAAATATTTTAGATGGGGTCAATTCCGTAGCCATTTCACCAGATGCTAATTATATATATGTTGTTTCTTTTTGTCCTGGGCCAGTAGAGAATTATGGTACTTGTTTAGGTAAAGTTGCATATTTTAGAATAAACAAGTAAATGATTGATTTGAATCTCATAAAAATATTCTTTATTTGAACTGTAAGACAATACTACACAACAGTGTATAAAAATAATAGTGGGACAGTAGAAATTTTAAAGGACTTTAGCCCCCCTGCTAAAAAGGACGTCCCCCCAGCTTGGCTGGATTTGTAATCCAGCCTTTACCCCCCCAGCTGGCCCAGATATGCGCACCGCCAGCGCCAATTTATAATCGGTGTAATCACACACATTTGATTTATAATCAAAATGCACTTGCCCTACGAACCACAAAACCCAAAAACACTTTCATCCATTTTTGTTTTCATACTGCCAAAAATCCCTCCAAACGAAACAACCACCTCAATTATTGCCCCAAAATATTATGAACAAAATACAAATCGTTATATGTTATTTATTTCAAAGTATATAGAAGTTTACTTTGTAGTCATTTTGTTGAAAAAATGCTTCCTAAGCAGTTGGCCCATGGGCATAGTATGTTTTTTTGTTTTATTATTACACCTGTCCTGCCCGGACTTTTTCTCATAACTTAAGTTAAACTAATACCATAACATCATGGCAAGATTATTAAATTCAAATGATTCACCAGGTCGTTGTTTAAACAATGTAAGAAGACACCAACGCTTAATTAAACGAGTAGTAAATGATGAGGAACTCATCAAAAACATCCAAACAGAGTATAATACCCTGGAACAAAAAATGAATGTGGCCGAGGAGAAGGAAATGCTGCGTGAGAATGCGGACGATGACCTTCTTTTAGCCGACCGTAACCTTGACGATACCCTGCGTACTGTTTTTGAAAAATGCAAGCAGTATGACCGCGACCATATAGGCGAAAGGGTATTGATATCCGTATTCCCGGATGAAACCTTTGGCGACATTGTACGCCTGCCCTTTGTAAAGGAAGTGCTTGAAGTGGAAAGTATTATCACACGCATTGAAGGGCTTGGCACCGGCCATGCACTTGTAAGCCTGGGACAGGATATACGCACCAAAGCTAATGCATGTAATGAAGCCATTAAGGCTGTTGATAGTGCCATACGCGATACAAAGATGGCCGAAGCCGAAGTGGATATAGCCAAAGAAGCCCTTATACGCAAGTATGAGAGCAACTACCTGGATGCCCGTAAAAAATACGGGCGTATTACAGCTGATAAGCTGTTTCCACGTATGTATAACAGTAAAACAATGCAGGAAATTGAGGACGGTATAGAAGATGCCGCTTAACCTGTAAATAAAATATACAATTAATTACTCCCGGCAGGACGTAACAAAAAACCTAAGCCGGCCAAAAAACGATTTGGCCGGCTTTTCATTTGTGAAAAGTACTCCATAAAATTGTACGGAGTACTTTTCATCGATGAAAAGCACTTCAGAAAAAAGTATGGACCACTTTTCATGCATGAATAGCATACCGGAAAAAAATATGGAGTGCTTTTCACCGGTAAAAAGCATATCAAAAAATTGTATGGAGAGAGTGTAAAATAAACTGTGTCAATAAAAAAATAATTAATAAATTGACACAGTATGAAAGAAGAAAAATTTGATTTCGAAGCCT
>JAFGOZ010000144.1 GCA_016926235.1 Bacteroidales bacterium
GGTGCTTATCGCTTGCTCTCGTAAGTTAAATTGCCAAAGCTCAATTTAACTTTCAAGAGCGCTGCACACACATAGTTTTACTTCGGAAAGCCTACGTAAAACTGCCGGCTGGGCGATCCAAAATACTTCAGTATTGGTGAACGTTGGCCAAAATATTCCGCCGCTTTAAGACAAATAGAAAGACTCGCGCACAAGTTGATGTCAAATTAAATGTAAAGATAATTAAAGGTACTCTTTATTGAGGAAATATTTTTATGTATGATTTTAAAAGTCTTTCTTACTATGATTTTGAACTCCTTGTAAGAGATCTTCTGCAAAAAGAATTCTCACTTACGTTTGAGACGTTTAAATCAGGAAAAGATCAAGGTATTGATATTCGCTACCTGCCTACAAAAGATCGAGCAATAATCGTCCAATGTAAACATTATGCTACTAGTGGGTATTCCAGTTTGCTTAATACCCTCAGGAGCGAAATATCTAAAGTTACAAAACTACAACCTGCTAGGTACTGTATAGCTACATCTGTACCTCTCTCCGCAGAAAACAAATCGATAATTAGCCATCTTTTCACTCCTTACTGCAAGTCAGACCGTGACATTTATGGATATGAAGATTTAAATAACCTTTTGTCCAAATTTCCCGATGTAGAGCGGCAACATTACAAACTTTGGCTGACAAGCACAACGCTATTGGAAACAATCATACATAGCGGAATATATGCTCAAACAAGAATTCTTTTAGAAAAAATTCATGCCAAGGCTAAATTATATGTCCAAAATGCCAGTTTCTTTGATGCAACTAATATATTAAATGAGCATAATTACTGCATAATCTCAGGCATTCCAGGGATTGGTAAAACCTTTTTAGCTGAAATATTGTTGTTAGATCATATTAAAAGGGGTTATGAACCAATTCTCGTACGTAGCCATATTAGGGAGGCGTTTGATGTTTTGAATGCTTCACGCAAACAAGTTTTTTATTATGATGATTTCCTTGGTCAAACTGGATGGGAAGAAAAACTTCAAAAAAACGAAGAACAAAGCATTCTAGATTTTATTCAATATGCACGAGAACATAAACATGTAAGGTTTATTTTAACAACCAGAGAATACATACTCCACAGGGCCAAGATCGTTTATGAAAAATTGCACGCCTCTGATTTTGATAATGCAAAATGTATAATCCAACTAGAAAAGTATACAAGAATCAATAAAGCTCATATTTTAATAAATCATTTACATTTTTCAGAAATATCGAAAAATTATAAAGCATGTTTAGCGCAGAGTCCATTACTTCTGAAGATTATCGATCACAAGAATTACTCTCCACGTATTGTTGAATGGATGTCAACTTTTAAGAATATTCGAGATTGCCAAGCTTCAGATTATCCAAAACTTTTCATGGATACACTAAATGATCCAACTAAACTTTGGTCTCATGCATTTAGGAATCATTTAAGCCCGCCATCTAGGTCACTCATGCTTATCATGGCAACATTTTCAACAGGTATCGAACTCGATGATCTAAAGGATGCATTTGAGTCCTATCGTTATCAAGAAACTAAATCATTTGGTATATCAATTTCTTCGAACGAACTCATTGGTTCAATAGATGAAACCGAAGGTACTTTTACAAGATGTGAAAGAGATTCTAAAGACATATTTGTTGCATTTCATAACCCGTCAGTACGTGATTTTCTAGAAAAATTTATTTCAGATAATTTAGAAGTATTACGACTGCTTTGCAAGAGCATAATTTATTATGACCAATTTATTACACTCTTTCCCCAACATCCTACAACTTCCGCACAAAAACGAATATCGGCATTACTAAATGGTAACCCAGCATTATTAGCAGAATCTATATTGAGAACAGTTTTTCGTAATGCAAAAACAAAAACGATTGAATTTAAATCTGATGGCACTACTCAACTTGTAGCCTCAGTTCAAAATTCAATTGAAAAGAATGTTCTGCATTCATTACAAATTATTGATTCCTTACCTATAAATATAAAAAAGGTCATCATTTCTACATTGTTTATGCAGATTAATGTCAATATCGGGCAAGGCAATGGTAATATGGCTGAAATTGTAAAACTATTATTAGCATTCAAACAATCAAACCTACCCAAATATCAACTTGATAAACTTTCGAATTCAATTTCCAACCGTTTTGATGAGATAGAAGATATGGAGAATTTAGACGATGCTTTGGCATTTGGTGAATTCTACCAATTAAGAAAGGATTTTATAAAAGAAAGCCTTTTTGAAAAAATTCAGCAAAAAATTCAAGAAGAATATGAATATTTATTTGACTATGATATTACAAATGCTAATGACGACTATGAAATTCGTAGTATTCGTAAAACTGCTAGACAACTTGAGACACAACTTGGGGTTTCTTTATATGACGTTTTCGAAAGATTAGATTCAAAAGAAAAGGAAATAAATGAGACCTTTGATGAGCCTTCTGATGATTATTATAATAACCGTAGTAAGACAATAATTGTGGCTACTGATGCAGAAATAACAGGAATGTTTCATGATTTTATCTAAGAATGTGCGCTACAAAACGAGAAGAATGCGGCGGAATACATTCGGCCAACAGGCACAATACAAAAGTTTACTCTATTTCATATTGTAAACCTTCGTATGTGTACCAACCCGTTGTAAGAAATGCTTAAACTGCTTGAAAGACGGCGCGAAATAAAAAAACGATTAAAAGTATTTATTGTACAAAATTAAATAACGAGTATTAAAATATATGAAAAAAGAAAAATCAAAGACACAATTGAATAAAATTGACAAACATGAATATATAAAAACTAAAGAAGAAAACATTGCTAAGTATTCGACTATTACAGCAGTTATATCTGCATTAGTTGCTATAATTGCACTTTTTATTTCAATATGGACTACATGCACATCAATAAAATACTCAAATATTGCCATCAGTCCAATATTGCAAATAGATTTTAACATGGAATTGGGTGGGTTATATGTCAAGAATGTTGGAAATAATATTGCAATAATTGACAATATGTCTATAACTAAAAATAATAAAACGTATATTATTGAAAGTGATACAATGTGGTTGACCTTTCTTAAAGACATAAAATTTGAAAATGAATTATCATTTTTACAAATACCAGAAACGTATAATCCAATAATTAGAGCAAATGATAATTACTGTTTAATTGGATATAAAAAGGATAATGCTTTTACAACAACAAAATCAAGTCTTAAAAGTTTACTCAAGAATTGCGAAATAAAAATTGAATACCGTGACCTTACTAATAAAACAAATTCTTATAGGAAAATATTGTAATGATTATACCTAATGATCGCGCCTTGAAAAGCAGTTTAAGCACATCTTACAACAGCGACAGCTTGCCATACCAAAAAGTAAAGCTCCGAAGACTCCGCATTACTTTTTAGTACAGCAAGCGTGTCGCGGCACGTTGTTGGAAATATTAAAAACTGCATAAAGACAAAAAAGAAATCGCCACCAGAAAAAAATATAGTAAGAAAAATTATAGTTTAAAA
>JAFGOZ010000145.1 GCA_016926235.1 Bacteroidales bacterium
GCGAAATTCCACGTAGTGGATAAAGTATTGTAGAATAAGACATTACAAAAGCAATATTTTCCACGTAGTGGATAAACAAATATTTGTTGGTTACTACTGATTATATTATAAAAATATTTGGAAGAATAATGGGTAATCCCGTTATATCAATTAAAGGTAAAGGATAATAAATGATAGCTTAAAACTTGCTAAATGAAGAAAACTGCTCCTGCCATTGATTTTATAGTTCTTAATTCACATATTTTATTAATTTTAGGGTTCAAATAAATAGAATCTTTAATAGTAATTGACTGCCAGTTAATCTATGTTTGATTAATAGGGACTTTAAATTTTGAAAAATAGATATTTGAGCGCTCCGCTTTAATTATAAGGATGATTCTTTAAAGTAAAATCTATTTAAAGCATTCATTGAATTATAAAAAACAATTTCATTACAAATAATATGGATAAGAAAGATAAATATGTGCATAGTATGGATTGGGGAGAAGGTGAAATAAACCTTGGAGATTTTAAAAACTATAGGAAGTACCAATTTGATCTAATAAAAAAGTATATAGGTAAAAACATTCTTGAAGTAGGAAGTGGTGATAGAAGTTTTACGAAAGAAATCTTTGATAATATTAAAGACCTGGAAAGAATTCACTCCATCGAACCATCAGAAGTACTTTTTAAAATGCATGAGAAGAACTTTCAATTTTCAGAGAAAGTTACATTTGAATGTATTGATTTATTTGATTTAGAATCTGATAAAACAGGGGTTTTCGATACAGCAATTTTTATTCATGTTTTGGAGCATATTGAGGATGATAAAAAAGCTTTGGATAAGGTGTTTGATTCTATCAGACCAGGAGGACATGTGTTAATAGAGGTACCTGCACTCCCGGGTCTGTACTCCGTTCATGATGAGATATTAGGTCATTACAGGAGATATAATAAAAAGATGCTACGATCTATAATTGATCCTGATAAATATGAACTGCTGAAATTGTGGTATCAGGATCCAATAGGTGTCTTCGGATCATATTTTTTCTTCAAGTTAAGAAAAATCAAAATCAAATCAGATGAAGGAATGAATCTTGCGAAGAATCAAGGTGGAATTTACAATAAAGTTGTAATTCCCTTTGAAAAATGTATTGAGAAGGTTATCAGGTTCCCTTTTGGATTAAGTATAACGGCAATATTGAAGAAAAAGTAAATTCATCCTTATTCATATTATAACAAAATCTTATTGCTATATTTTATAATTGGCTGTTATTATATGAAAAATAAAATTACCTTTGCACACTGTTTTGCAACCAAATTGATAGTACAATCTGGCCAAAACTAAGAACAGGAAGGTGTTTGGAGGAATCATTTCGGATTATTCACGGGCCGGCGCGGCCGTCTAATTTTGTCCTTTGTACACCTGGAACAATTATGTAATCCCGGGCTGAAGTAGAATGGATTTTAGACTGGCTAAAGAAAACAATTAATGGAAAATTTTAGAAAGCTTGGCCTTAATGAAAATATTATTAGGGCTATTGAAGAACTAGGATTCCTGGAACCTACCCCAATTCAGGAAAAAACGATCCCCGCGATTATTAATTCACAACAGGATGTTGTAGCACTTGCACAAACAGGCACTGGCAAAACTGCAGGATTTTGTCTGCCAATCATTCAAAATATCGATGAAAACCTGCAGGGAGTGCAGGCTATTATTCTTTGTCCGACCCGTGAACTATGCCTGCAAATAAGCAATGATCTCCAAAAGTTTATAAAACATACGAAATCTGTTTCACATGTAGCAGTTTATGGTGGAACAAGCATTGAAACCCAGATCAGATCATTAAAGAAAGGCGTTCAAATAGTTGTTGGTACGCCAGGACGTACGCTGGATTTGATTAACCGAAGGGTGTTAAAAATAAACCACATACGCTGGCTTGTTTTAGATGAAGCAGATGAAATGTTAAATATGGGATTTCGTGATGACCTGGATGCAATACTGGTTGGGACACCGGAAAATAAACAAACATTACTGTTTTCAGCAACCATGCCAAAAGAAGTAAGGCAAATAGCCGAAAATTATATGCTTGACCCTATCGAACTGGAAACAGGCGCAAGAAACAAAGGTGCTGATAACGTAAGTCACCAATACTATGTTGTAAAGGCAAGTGATCGTTATCTGGCATTAAAGAGAATTGCAGATATACATCCTACTATTTATGGCATTGTTTTCTGCCGTACTCGTCGTGAAACTAAAGAAGTAGCTGAGAAGCTGATGGAAGACGGCTATAGTGCAGATGCATTACATGGCGATTTGTCTCAGAGCCAGCGCGATTATGTAATGCAACGTTTCAGGGTAAAGAATATTCAGCTCTTGGTAGCAACTGATGTCGCAGCCAGAGGAATTGATGTCACTGACCTGACCCACATAATAAATTACAACCTGCCCGATGAAAATGAGATATACATACACAGGAGCGGCCGAACGGGAAGAGCAGGAAAATCAGGAGTATCAATAATAATATGTCATTCAAGGGAAACTCAACGTATTAAACAATTAGAAAGACTCGTTGGAAAAGAATTTAAGTATATGAAAGTTCCTGGAGGTAAAGAGATTTGTGAAAAAAGACTTTATACAGTATTTGATAAATTTGAAAAAGTGGTTGTAGACGAAGAACAGATAGAGCCCTATTTGCCAGCTATTTATAAGAAACTTGCATGGCTTGACCGGGATGAATTGTTGAAAAGAATAGTATCGTATGAGTTTAATCAATTTCTCGAATACTATAAAAACGCCAAAGACCTTAACATAAGCCACGAAAACAATAATAGAGAACCCCGACAAAGAGACAGACAACAATTTACTGGTAAAAGAAATTTTACACGCTTTTATATAAATATTGGGACCAAGCACAACTTAAATGCTTCTTCTCTTATAGGTTTGATCAACGAAAACACCCGCAACCGCAATATTGAAATTGGGAAAATTGATATTTTACGTAACTTTTCTTTCTTTGAATTAGACAATGAGTTTGAACATCAGGTAATAAAAAGTCTCACGGGTAAAAACTTCGGAAGTGAAAAGCTTGTTGTTCAACATTCAAAGGAGAAAGATCCGGAAAAAACCCATATGAATGGAAAGAAAGACTTCATAAAAAAAAGAAATTACGGAAACAAGAAGAAAGCAAAACAAAAATATGCTTAATTACTAGAAAAGAAGAACAAGATATATTAACTTTAGTATAGAATGATAATTATGGGACGGATTCTGGTAATTATAATTTCATCAGCATTTTTATTTGAAAGCTGTAACCTGATGGAAAAACAATCATTAATGTCGAATGATATTGATACAATTCTGGATTACCATCAGGATAGTGCTTTTATGGCCAATTACATCTCACGGGAAGAACTCAAAGTTATTGAAGAAAGGGTGAAATTAAAGATAGATTCATTGCGCCAGGTATGCCGTGATGATGCATTGGGCATCAATAACAAATATCATGTGATTGTTGGAAGTTTTAAAGTTGCTCAGAATGCAGATGGTTATCTCACTACTCTTCATATGATGGGCTATAATCCTGTTATTATAGAAATTCCAAACGGATTCAGGCTCGTAAGTGCTGCATCATATACTCACTATGATACAGCTGTAAAAGCACTTAATTCATTGCAACTAAGCCTGAATCCGGAAGCATGGATTTATACGAAAAAGAATTAATGTTCCCTGAACGTTTAGTATTTCAATAAAATCTGGAGATAAAAGTTGGCATAGAATAAAAAATAATTTGTACTTTAGTAACAGGACTTAAAATTGATACTATGCATATTGCTGTTGCCGGAAACATCGGTTCGGGAAAAACTACGTTGACAACTTTGCTGTCAAAACATTATGGTTGGGAAGCACACTTTGAAGATAATGATGACAACCCTTATCTCAATGATTTTTATGAGGACATGCAGAGATGGTCATTTAACCTGCAGATATATTTTTTGAATAGTCGTTTTAATCAGATCGTAAATATTCAAAAAGCGGGGAATACAGTAATTCAGGACCGTACGATCTATGAAGATGCCTATATATTCGCCCCCAACCTTCATTCTATGGCGTTAATGTCCACACGCGATTTTGAAAACTACTTTACTCTTTTCAATCTTATAAGCTCTCTTATTGATCCCCCAGAATTATTAATATACTTAAGAGCTTCAGTCCCTACCCTGGTAAATCAAATACAAAACAGGGGCAGAAAATACGAAAATTCAATAAGGCTCGATTATTTAAAGAGGCTAAATGAACGATATGAAGCATGGATTGAGTCTTACAATCTTGGCAAACTATTGATCATAGATGTGGATAACTGCAATTTTATTGAAAAACAAGCCGACCTGCGAGGGATCATTAATAAAATAGATGCTGAACTACATGGGCTTTTTAAACACTAAAAGATTTAGATATTTTTTAAATACTCCCTTATTTCTTTCCAGCGTTCACCTGTAATTTTAGCTCCTGCCACTTCTATTACCCTTGCAGCTAATAATGCACCAAGATCACCACATGTTTTGAGAGGTTTATTATTGATAAATCCATATAAAAATCCTGCAGCATACAAATCTCCTGCACCCGTAGTATCAATAGCCTTAGTCTTAATAATGTCAATTTTAACTTTCTCCTCTCCCCTTTTAACCATAGATCCTTTGCTTCCAACTTTAACAACAGCAACATCACACATACCGGCAATAACATCAATAGCTCCCTCAGGTTCTTTTCCTGTAAATGCCTTTGCTTCTTCTTCGTTAGCAAAGATGATATTGATATATTCAGGAACCAATTTATTTAGAAATTCAATATTTGCTTCAACCACATTAAAACTTGCCATATCCAGTGAAATAATCATATTTTGTGCAGAAGCCAATTTTACGGTCTTCATCAATAGCTCATGGTTGAACAATAAGTATCCTTCAATATGTAAGTATTTGTATCCTGAGAAAATTTGTTCGTTCACATCCATTTCATTTATTTCGGCAGCTGCTCCCAAATATGTAGCAAATGTCCGTTCAGCATCTTTACTAACAAGAGTAATGGCTCTGCCCGTTTTGGCATTATCTTTTAATGAGAGTAAAGGATTTATATTATTACTGCTCATGTCTTTTTTAAATACCTCTCCCAGTTCATCTTTTCCAATAGTTCCGATATATCCTGAAGGAGCTCCCAATTGTGCCAAACCATGAATAGTATTGGCAGCTGATCCCCCTGAAGCAATTTGAAGGTCTAACCCTTCTGTCGCCTTCATCACCTTGCTGGCCATATCATAATCAACCAACTGCATACTCCCTTTTGGCAGACCAAAATCTTTCAGCAATTGATCATTTTCAAGCATTAATATTATGTCTACTAAAGCATTGCCAATTCCAATAATTTTATCCATAATAGTAGTGAAATGAGTTATTTTTAAATAAGTTGCCGAAATTAAAGTATTTTTTTAAAAAAAGGGTAATAGTTATTGTATATTTTAATATTTCATATTATTTTTGCCCCCCTATTCACTCCTGATTAGCTCAGTCGGTTAGAGCATCTGGCTGTTAACCAGAGGGTCCCTGGTTCGAGTCCAGGATCAGGAGCGTAAATCAAAGGCGACTAATCAGGTCGCCTTTTTTTATTATGTTTTA
>JAFGOZ010000146.1 GCA_016926235.1 Bacteroidales bacterium
TAGCGGATTAAGTATTGTAGAATAAGACATTACAAAAGCAATATATTCCACGTAGTGGATAAACAAATATTTGTCGGACACTAGTGATTTTTTTTTTACTAAATACCATTTTCGTGTTGTCGGCTCCAAAATAAATAGAAACTTGTTAAAAAAAAATATCTTTAAAGCCAAAATAAAAATATAGTATGAAAAAAATCCTGTTTGCAGCCTGTTTCACTATCGTTTCTTTCCATAGCATAATATGCCAGCTTACTACATCCCATTTACCCATATTCATCATTGATACCCATGGAGCGACCATTACAGACGAACCGAAAATAACTGCCAATCTTAAGATTATTTTTCATGAAAACGGAGTAACTAATAATATTACCGACACAAATTTTCATTATAATAACGACATTGGCATTGAACTAAGGGGTAACAGCTCCCAATACTACCCGCAAAAACAATATGGCATTGAGACAAGGGATAATTCAACCGGAGAGGACTTTAAAGTTGCCCTGTTAAATATGCCGGAAGAAAGTGACTGGGTGCTTTATGCCCCATATAATGACATATCCATGCTCAGGAATGTAATAATATATGATCTCTGGAATAAGATGGGACATTGGGGACCAAAAACCAGATTTTGTGAAGTAATATTGAACGGTACCTATCAGGGTATATATTTACTGACTGAAAGTATTAAAAGAGATAAGAACAGGTTAGCGATCGCCAAATTAACAGAATCAGATACTTCAGGACTGGATATTACCGGGGGATATATTATGAAAATTGATAAAAAGAATAATCCAGACGACCTGAGTTTTATCTCTTCTGTTTCGGCAACCGATAATAGTAGCAGTATTACATGGTTATACCATTATCCAAAACCTGAAAACATATTATCATCCCAACAAGAATATATTCATCAATATATTGATGATGTAGAAAACATAATTCAATCAAACACTTTTGATGATCCTCAATCAGGATATAGAAAGTATTTGGATCTTAATTCTTTTATCGATTATTTCATAATCACGGAATTTTCGAACAATGTAGATGGATTTAAGGCTAGTGCCTATTTTTATAAGGAAAAGCTAAAAACAGATGGTTCAAACGGCCTTTTTAAAGCTGGTCCTGTTTGGGATTATAACTTTGCCTTAGGAAACGCTTCATTTTGTAGCGGGGCAAGTTATAGTGGCTGGGTATACCAAAATTGTTCCCCTCCAACGCTCCCAATCCCTAAAATGTGGAAAAGGCTTCTGGAAGATCCATATTTTGAAAATGCTGTTAAATGCCGTTTTCTGAAGGTAAGAGACTCCTTTTTGAACTCAACATATATTAATGGCATAATTGATGCCTATGCAAATGATACTATAGCTGGTGCAAAAGACAGACATTTCGACAAATGGAAAATTCTCGGTACAAATCCGGGATATTTTAACGCCTATGTTGTATATTCATATGATGAAGAATTGGTAAAACTAAAAACATGGATTTACAATAGGTTAAACTGGATGGACAATAATCTGGGTGGCACATGTGTCAATTATGAAACACCTTTGTTATCAAATACAGAAAATATAAATTTATATCCAAATCCAGTTCACGATTATATTCAACTTAAATCAGAAGCAGAAATAACTCTTATTGAGATATATAATATATTGGGGCAAAAAGTAATGACAGATCATTCTAATAATAAATGCCATGTCTTAAATTTATCATCCTTGCCTGAAGGTATATATTTAGTTACGTTTAGTATTAAAAGCAAACAATATAATAGAATAATTGAGAAAAGGTAAGACTACTATATCTTTTACAGGTATTGCTTGTAACCGTGCTTGTTACCTGATTAAAACTTTCTGTTTGTAGGTCTTATCCCCACATTGTATAAATAGAATATATATGCCTTCATCTATAGTAGAAATATCAATAATTTCAAGTTTCTTTCTGAATATAATATTATTTATCAATACTTTCCCATCCATTGATATTAGCTGAATTCCGGAGATGTTTTCATCACCTTTCATTTTAACATACAGCATTTGATCAGCAGGGATTGGATATATGCTAATGTCATTAGTGCTGATATCCTGATCAACTTTTAACTCCGCATACCAGTCATACTGCATCCAGTTAAGGTTTACGCCTATTTTATTAAACACAATCTTCATCACATACTGGCCTGCTTTCAGGGGCATTTGAACGGTATTACTTGTCCAGTCCTGCCAGTCGGATGTAGCAGGAAGAGTTACCTGTTGTAAAAATGCTGTATCCAGATAAACGTTAAAATCTCCTGCCATACCTGCATGCCTGATAGTTACCAGGTAAACACCAGGATTTGAAACACCCAGATCATATGTGGCCCAGTCACCTACATCTACATATCCAAGGTTTTGTCCACCACCAGCGTCAGAGGTCGTTTCTGTCTGCAAGCCACTCATATCCCTGTAATCTTCAAATTCAATCCTGAAACTTGTTTTTTTTCCATTTTGAGTAACCTGTATGGAATCTGTAAGATATCCATCAAGATATACATAAATAGCACCATATCGGTCTTCCGAAGCATCATTATCCGATATGTTAGTAGCATTCAGTTCTGCATTTCCGGTTCCTGAACTAATACTTAATCCAATCCAATCTTCGCTGACTTCAAGTTCCCAATTTCCATTTCCTTCTATTGTCAATGGGTATTCATAACCTGATTTAAATGGAAATATGATTTTATTAGAAGAAATACTAAAATATTCCGGAAGTCCTCCTGTAAACTTATTCAGATACTCACTTTGTAAGGCCCCCAATAAATAAACCAGTGGACAATTCCAGTTTATTGCCACCTCATTGGTAGAATAACTGCATGTCTGGTCGAGGTATGCTCTTGCCGGCAATAATGATGGATAACTTGATGAGCCACAGTCATCTAATTTAGTAGTAGCCGGACCACCTGCTAAGAATCCGGGTACAGGCTCAGTGACAGCATCAGCTGTTGAGATGCGATGATGTATATGCATCGGTCGTTTTGTTCCGGTACCGGTTATAAAACAATATTGGGTTGCATTTTTGCCCATCAGATAATCAAGGGCTGAAAGTGCAGCGTTATAATAAGCTGCATCTCCTGTTAAGCCATAGGCTTGCATTAAAAGCATACCTGTACAGGCAAATCCAGAATTTCCACCCCACGAAAAGAATTCGCAAGGTATTTTATAGGGAGCATTTATTGTTTTACTTTTATCGTCTTTGACCAGTTCTACAAGTTTACTTTTCGCCAGTGCAGTATCAGCAACTGAAGTAAGAGAGTTTCTATTCGTTATGAGAGACATAAGTCCCAGAGTATGTACACTTCCCCAACCCGGAACATCAAATGTCATACTGTCTATATGAATTTCATTATAGTACTGGTTATCTTTAGTTGTAATGTACAACTCAGATGCGCACCAGAAAAACTCATCATCGAAATTTTCATCACCGTATTCACCGGTACCAATATGAGGATATCCATCCATAGCAGGAGGGTTTGTGAATGGAACATTGGGATTATTTTTTGCCCATTGCCAGGCATCAAGAGCCTGTTCCAGAGCTTGAGCTGACAAAACAGGTAAGTAGTCCTTATAAATACGGGATGTCATAGCCATAATAGCAGCAAAATCAAGTGCAGCAGCTGTACCTTTAGCTGCAACATAACGGGTAGATGTACAAGCTGCAGGCATTATCTGGCTCTCAAAACTGGCAGCAGTAGTTTTATGATATACTCCTCCATCATTGGTATCTTGCATGGTCATCATCCATTTTACATTATATAAAGCCTCATCCAGTATATCAGGTATGCCGTTCCCGCTTTCCGGAATATTCAACTCTAACGTATCAAAGTATTCGGGATAACTTTCATAAGCAGAAAGAAGACAGAAAACTGAAATTCCTGAATTTACAACATATTTGTTATAGTCGCCTGCATCATACCATCCACCCGGAGTTGAAATGATCGTACCAGCAGGCCGCTCAACCGATGCAGCTGAAGCATGCACAACCACTGCCGTGTCAGGGTGACCTGCAGCCCTTGCCCAGGCACCTGCATATGCTGATAATAAAGGCATTGAAGCACGGTTATAATACAAAGCCTTGATAGCAGCTTTTGAAACGGAAATAAATACATCTTGCTTGATAGCAAAAGTAACGGATTTACCAAGATCACTTACTACAACAACATAATTACCAGGAGTTTGTAAAAATGAAAAATCGGCTATCTTTACATTTTCCCCCGACGAAGCATAATATTTTTGAGTTGTTAGAGCCCCTTTATATACTGTAGCACTTAACGTACTGGTTTTAATTTCAAAACTGTCAGCAGTGGAATTAATTATTGCTGCATATTTTACAGTATTTGGCAGAAATCCGGCCTGGTTTACCCGGATATTATAGTTCAGGCTTTGAGCCTGTGATTCAGGCAATGTAAGGCTTAAAACCACTGATAATAGCAATAATGCATTTCTCATATTAATTCTAATTTATATTCCTTATTGACTTAGATGATTTTTCAAAGATAATAGAAGTTATCTTTTTATCAATTATGAAATATATCCTATTCGAAATTGGAAATTATTATATATTGCATTTTATTTTATTCTGCTGACATACTGTTGTCACATAAACATGATACCTTTGCTATGAAATTTCAAAAGTGCTCTCATGAAGAACAATTTAATAGGCATTATTAATATTGGAAAAGATACACAGGCTAAACTTAAACAGGTTGGCATAGACACATTTGAACAACTAAAAGAAGTTGGCAGCGAAGGTGCTTTTATTAAGCTTCAAACGCTTGATCCCGGAGCATGTTTAAGTTTACTATATGGCCTTGACGGTGCAATTAGCGGGACAAAATGGAATAAACTATCTGCTGAAAGGAAGCTTGAATTGCAGGAATTTTACAAAATGGTGAAAAAGTAAGGTTAGAATTCTTTTTGACCAACTATAATTAATAAAACCTGCTGGTGGAGTAAATAAATTATTATTCTACCTCACTGAAATTGTGCTATTTTTAATTAAAAATTGAAAGCATTTGGGCAGAAAGGTACAACTGATACAATTTATTATTTTTTCCCTGATTATTAGTTTTGTATTACATCAATGCAAGAGCCACACTTCAGAGAATATAGTGGAAGAACAGCCTGTAAGCATAGATACGGTAATTACTCCCGAACTACAAAAATCACAAGTTGTAATTGATTGTTTTTTTACACTGGGTGAAGCTTCTTCAGGTATCAAAATCCCTGATTACATAAAAAACAACCTTGTTTTATTGAATGTCAGCTATTTTGGATTTGACTCATTGGTACACAATGGACAGATTTTGGTTGCATCTGAATTTGCAGAGGAAGTTGAGAATATTTTCAAAGAACTTGCAGATATTAAATTTCCTATCGAAAAAGTCATACCCGTATCAGCTTACAACTGGTCAGACAGCTTGTCAATGATTGACAATAACACTTCCTGCTTTAACTATAGGACTGTAACCGGATGCAGGTGGTTATCTCATCATGCCTTAGGCAGGGCAATAGATGTGAATCCACGATTAAACCCCTATTATCAAAAATATACAAACATTAAACACCCGTATAATGCAACCTACGATACAAGTGTATCAGGTACACTTATTAAAGGATCCCAAGCCGTAGAAGCCTTTAAGAAAAGAGGCTGGCGCTGGGGTGGTGACTGGTACTATTCCAAGGACTATCAACATTTTTACAAACCCATTCCAAAAGAATAGCTTTGTAGTTTTTGCGTATTCTTGGCATCCTTAGCGCGAAATAGTTAGGGATCAAGTACTAAATTATTTTACGACAAAAGGCTTCACCTTCCAAATCCTGTCACAATAATCCTGTATAGACCTGTCAGATGAGAATTTACCCATTCGTGCCACATTCATAATGGCCATTTTAGTCCATTTATCCTTGTCCTTCCATGTTTCAGAAACCATATCCTGGCATGCAATATACAAAGGATAATCTGCCATCAGCATAAAAGGATCATGCCACAGCACACCATCGGTAATGGGCTTAAATAGGTTATTGTCACCACGTGAAAAATACCCTGAATTTATAGAGTCAATCACTTGTTTCAATTCCTCATTATGTTCATAGATGAAGTATGGATTATAGCCACTTCGCTTGGCTTCATCCACCTGTGCTGCAGTTAACCCGAATAAGAAAAAGTTGTCCTCCCCTACTTCTTCTCTTATCTCAATATTAGCACCGTCCAGTGTGCCAATAGTAAGGGCACCATTCATTGCAAATTTCATATTGCCAGTACCGCTTGCTTCTTTGCCCGCTGTAGAAATCTGCTCAGAAAGATCGGCTGCAGGATAAATATTTTGTGCATTGGTAACATTAAAATCAGGAAAGAAAACAACCTTTAACCTGTCTTTTATGTCAGGATCATTGTTTACCACCTCACCTACCGAGTTAATAAATTTGATCATAAGTTTGGCCATGAAATATCCGGGTGCCGCTTTTCCACCGAAAATAAAAGTTCTTGGAACTATATCTAACCCGGGGTTATTTTTCAGGCGAAAATATTGTGTGATGATATTCAGCACATTCAGATGCTGACGTTTGTATTGATGAATTCGTTTTACCTGGATATCAAATAATGACGATGGATCTACCAATATTCCCGTTCTCTCCTGAATGAGTTTTGCCAAATGCTTTTTATTCTCCAGTTTCACTTCCCTGAACTTCTTTATAAAGGCAGCATCCCCGGCAAATCCTTCAAGTTTTTTAAGTTCATAGAGCTTCCCCGGCCATGTGTCACCGATTGCATTATTGATAATCTTTGCTAAACCGGGATTACTTAAAACAATAAAGCGACGGGGAGTAACCCCATTTGTAACATTATGAAAATGATCCGGAAACAATTCTACCCAGTCATGCAGAACCTGTGACTTTAAAAGCTCAGTATGCAACTCCGCTACACCATTTATTGCGTAGCTACCTGCACATGCAAGGTTTGCCATACGTACATAGCGTTCTCCTGCTTCGTCGATAATTGACATCCGGGAAAGCCTTGCCATATCTCCGGGAAATTTTTGAGATACCTCATTCAAAAAATGATAGTTTATCTCAAATATAATCTCAAGCAGACGCGGCAGGAGTTTCCGAACAAGCCCAACCGGCCATTTTTCTAACGCTTCCGGTAAAAGTGTGTGGTTGGTAAAACTGAGTGTCTTGCAGGTTGTATTCCAGGCTGTATTCCAATCCAGTTTATATACATCGAGTAATAAACGCATAAGTTCGGCCACTGACATAGCAGGATGAGTATCGTTTAACTGAATAGCCCATCTTTCGTAAAACTTCTCTGGTTTGCCACCAGATTCCAAATGCATTCGCATCATATCCTGTAAGGAACATGATACAAAAAAGTATTGTTGCTTCAAACGCAATTCTTTTCCCTGTGCCATGTCATCGTTTGGATATAACACCTTGCTTATATTCTCCGATTCCATCTTTTCCATCACTGCCCGAAGGTAATCACCATGATTAAACGATGAAAAATCAAAGGATTCAATAGCTTCAGACTTCCATAATCGCAAAAAGTTACAGGAATACACATCGTATCCCATTTCAGCGGTATCATATGGTACTCCTTTCACCATTTGAGAAGGTATCCATCTGTGACATGTTCCTTGTTCCGTATCAAGATAGGTTTCCGTGTGACCACCAAAGTTGACATTTACGGCTAGTTCTGGCCGGGCAATCTCCCAGGGATTACCATATCGCAGCCATTTATCAGTAATCTCAACCTGCCATCCATCACGTATTTCCTGGTCAAAAATGCCAAATTCATAGCGGATGCCATAACCCAGGGCTGGTATCTGCAAAGAAGCCATGGAATCAATATAACAGGCAGCTAAACGACCTAAACCTCCATTACCCAGACCAGGTTCTTCTTCCTGTTCCAGTACTTTATTAAAATCAAAACCAAGCTCTGTAACTGCCTTTTTCATTTCATCAAAAATGTTCAAATCAATAAGATTCGCACCCAGCTGTGGACCCATAAGAAATTCCGCAGAAAGGTAGCTCACAAGCTTAACATCTTTATGATGTAAAACAGATTCAATGGTAGTCAATCCTCTCTGTATTAACCTGTCTCTAACAGCATAAGATACAGCCAGGTACATATCAATCAAACTGGCATTTTCAGGATTTCTACCCTGCAAATAAAATAAATGCTCGGTAACTGCAGCTTTTAACGATTTTGCATCCATACCGGTACGTACCTTGTCTTTTTCGATTATTCCATTGTTAGCCTTTTGGGGTTGGGAGATGGTTTTCTTTGCCATTTGGTTTAGTTTTAAATAAAAAGTAAGTTTATTGACTTTAGATAAATTTACGAATATTTTAATAATTTCTTTGTATGTAAAAGATAAAATAAATAGCACAAAATATGATCCCGATAAATTTGATTCGCAGAGTATATTTTTTACATATATCTTCTTAACGATAGGACTCTTTCAGTTTGTTACTTTTTTCTCTCCACATCCTTTAAGAATTTGTTGATGACTTTCACATTCCTGGAAAGATTATCATGCATTGTTGAATGTGCAGCACCCTTAATCACTTCAAACTGAGAACCAGGAACGAGGTTATGGAAATACTCTACAGTTGAAGGTCTTGCTTCATCATATTCTCCTGTAATGAAAAGGACAGGTACTTTTATCTCACTTAATCTGGAGGTGATATCCCTATTCTTAAGTGTTCCTGTAGCAGTAAATTCGCTTGGTCCCCACATATATAAATAGATATCATCATTCATTTGTTTAGGAAAAGTATCAATCTCTATAGCAATAGGATCATTTCTCAGCATAAAATTCATTGAGTATACATAATTTGCCATGTTTTACGCATCCGTGTTATACTCTCCTCTTTCTTCACCTGTTCTAATCGCAATTTGAACCGAATCCGGTAATGTTGAAATTAGTGTATCCGCATCTTTAATCCACAAATAAGTGCTAAAATACGGACTGTTGAAAATTATCCCTTCAATGCCATCCGGATACACAAGGTAATACTCCAGACACAACATTGTTCCCCACGAATGACCATATAAATAAAACTTATCCAAATCCAGTTCATCGATCAGGTTTTTTAATTGTTTCACATAAGTTTCAACCTTCATCTCTGATGTATCAATATCTTTATAAGAATGTCCGTTCCCATACTGATCATAAAAGATTACGGGTCTCTTTTTTGCTAATTCTGCCAAAGGTAATAAGAAATAGGAAATGCCTCCAGGACCTCCATGCAGCATAACAATTGGTGTCTGATCACCTTCACCAACTATTTTATACCAGGTTTTCCATGTTGTATCGCTTACATAACCTGCCTTTGGACTTAGTGCAGGTTTTATTTGACATCTTACATTTATAGAAAATAAAAGCAAAAATATATAGTAAGAATATCTCGCCATTTTCATGCAATTACCTGATTGTAAACTCAATATCTTTTATCTCCCTTTCTTTCCCATCATTACCTTCTACAACTATATTTTCAAATTTCACTTTGTCAAGTATTCTGGTATTTCGGAATGCTTCTTTCAATTCATTTGTTATGGCATTTTCCTGATAGTTACCTGTAAATGTTACCTCTTCACCCTTATTAATGACTACTGAGTACGACTTTACCTTAAACCGGTTTTCAAAATCAAAATCATCTAACTCTGCCGTTATCCAATTTTGAGCCACTAAAGCGTTTCTAATTATATCCCCGCCACTTTTCCCTGCCACTTTTGCTGTGGGATCCGGGGTTAATATTACTTTTAGCATGGATGAGCCAATGAGTATTGTGTCATTATCCATAATTTTTACTATTGTTACACGTGCTTCCCCCACATGAGCCGGTTGAAGATAATAATTACATCTTTCCCCCTTTAAGATTCCGTTATTTGTGGTTACTATCAAATCACGGCAATCTGTATTCTCAACCATTACTGATAATGGATTTTGAATGCCGCAATAAACGATATTCTGTGCAGATGGCGCTATAATATATTCCTGGGAATAAAGAACAAAAGTAGAAATACAAAATATTGTACAAAAAATAAATTTCTTCATGGTTTTAACTATTTATATCATAAATTGTTATAAAACTACGAAATTTTTATAAAACAGTATAATGAATACCGAATATTGCTTCTAAAATGAATACAAATATAAATACCATCGATTCTTATATAAGTGGATTCCCAAAAGAAATACAGGTCAAACTGCAAACGCTCAGGAATGTAATACAAAATGTTGTGCCTGAAGCAACTGAGGCCATAAAATATGGCTTGCCCACTTTTATTTATAAAGGGAATCTTGTGCATTTTGGTGCCAGTAAAAGCCATTTGGGATTTTATCCCACACCGTCCGGTATTGAAGCATTTGAAAACGAGCTGCAGCAATATCATACATCCAAGGGAACCATACAATTTCCATACGATCAACCCTTACCTCTTGAATTAATTACTAAGATAATAAAATTCAGGGTATTGGAGATTCAATCGAAGAATAAGAATAAAGAAATAAAGTGATTTTCTTTTTATTTGTTTTTTATATGGGATTATTTTTAGTTAACAATGCTAACCAATTAGTTTTATCATTATCTTTGAATTACAAAGCTATATTGGATGAACAGACAAGAAATGCCAGTATTGAAAGAACCTGCAGGCCGTATCATGGGCAAGATAAGTCGTAAAATGCTATCCAATATCCAGCAAAACCTTTCCCATCTTACTATTAAACGTTCGTTTTATCCTCTATTACTTATTGAAAATACCAAAGGAAAACTTTCTCAAAATGATTTGGCGCAGCACCTGGGTTGTGATAAGGTACAGGTTGTCAGAATAGTTAACTATCTGTCATCACACGGATATGTTAAACGAATGAGAGATACAGAAGATAAAAGAAGGTATAACCTAGTTGTAACAGACAAGGCAAACCAGGTAATTCCAGAAATAAAAAGAGCCATGAAAAACACAGCTACGATTGCTTTTAGAAATATTCCTCAAAACAAAGCGGATGAACTATATGTTCTGCTTGAAACCATTTATACGAATCTTTCATCAATAAAAGAAGAATAAGTTATGAAGACCACCAGGTTGATATTCACGATTATCGGGTTATTGATTGTAACCTTAATCATAATAAAATTGATGAAATCTAAAGATGAGGAAAAGGCACAACCCAAAGAAAAACCTCAAATAAAGGTGGATGCTTTCATTTTAAAACCTTCCCTGCTAATTAATGAAATTTCTGTATCGGGATCTCTAAAAGCCTTTGAGGAAGTGGAACTAAAAAGCGAAGTGGCCGGACGTGTAGTAAAAATTAATCTTCCCGAAGGTCAATTTGTAAAGGAAGGCACCTTGTTGGTAAAGCTCTTCGACGGAGATCTTCAGGCCAATCTAAACAAGTTGCAATCACAACTGGCGTTACAGGAAGATATCCTGCGGAGACAAAGCGAATTGCTAAAAGTAAACGGCATCAGTCAGAACGAATACGAACAGACCGCATTGCAGGTAAATTCAATAAAAGCTGAAATAGAAGTACAAAAGGTATTGATACGAAAAACAGAGGTGCTTGCCCCATTCGATGGTGTAATTGGTTTACGCAACATTAGTGTGGGAGCCCAGGTAACACCTTCTACCACATTGGCCACCATTCGAAGTCAAAGTAAATTGAAACTGGACTTTAGTGTACCGGAGAAATACGGTCCGGAGATAAAACCAGGTATGAATGTTAAATTCACTTCACACAATGATACGATACTGTATGATGCCACCGTAATTGCATCAGAGAGAGGGATTGATGCATCCACACGTAATCTTAAGGTAAGAGCCGTTGTTAATACAAAATCCGATCGCCTGATACCTGGTTCATTCACCAATGTATTATTACGACTCAGTGAAAACAAAAATGCGCTTGTAGTACCCACGCAATCTATTATTCCAAAAGAACAATTTAAAAGTGTTATTGTTGCTCAAAATGGGAAAGCTCATTTTATAAAGGTAAAAACAGGTATTCGAAAAGAAAATATCATTGAAATAACAGAAGGAATAAACCCCGGCGATACGATTATTACATCAGGCATCTTATTTTTAAAAGAAGGATCGAAACTTCATTATGCAAGCCTAAAGACGGAATAGATATGACACTTTCAGATATAGCACTAAAACGTCCTGTAGGTTCCATTGTTATGAGCCTTATTATCGTCCTTATGGGCTTGGTGGGATTTCGATTCCTGGGTATTCGGTTGTATCCCAATATTGATCCACCTGTTATTACAGTACAAACCTACTATACAGGTGCCAACTCCGAAATTATTGAATCACAGATTACCGAACCCTTGGAAAAAACTATTAACGGAATTGAAGGGGTAAAGTCCATTTCATCACAATCGGCAATCGGAAACAGTCGTATCACAGTAGAGTTTGACCTGGGTGCTGATCTTGAAAAAGCCGCCAATGATGTCCGTGATAAGGTTTCCCAGGCGATGAGATCGCTTCCGCAAGATATTGATGCCCCTCCCATTGTTACAAAAGCAGATGCCAATGCGGAACCCATCATTATGCTAATTGTTCAAAGTACCATTCTGAATAATGTAGAATTAAGTGATTATGCAGATAATGTCCTTGTTGAAAAGCTTCAAACCATTCCGGGTGTAAGTTCCGTATTAATATATGGCCAGCAGAAACCAGCCATGCGCCTCTGGCTTGATCCAAATAAACTTGCGGCCTATAGCCTGACAGCTTCAGATGTAAATATTGCGCTGGCCAAAGAGAACGTTGAAATGCCGGGTGGTAAGATACGAGGCGACGCTACAGAACTTATTGTTAAAACACATGGAAGGCTCGAAACCGAGGAAGACTTTAACAATATGATAATAAAGCAAACTGATAACCAGTTAATACGTTTGATGGATATTGGAGAAGCTATCCTGGGGCCACAAAATGAAGAATCTGGGGCAACTATAAACGGAGCATCAGGTGTGGTACTTGCTATTGTACCTCTGCCAGGTGCAAATAATATTAAAATTGCCGATGAATTTTATAAACGGTTGGATCAGATTAAAGAAAACCTTCCTGACGGGATGGAATTGAATATAGGCAGGGATAAAACCGTATTTGTGCGACACTCTGTAAGGGATGTTATGGAAACTCTGGCAATTGCCATAGGCCTTGTTATTATTATAATATTATTATTCTTCAGAAATTTTGTGATAGCTCTGCGCCCGTTAATTGATATTCCTGTATCATTGACAGGAACTTTTTTTGTGATGTATATATTTGATTTTTCGGTAAATGTACTTACTTTACTGGGTATCGTATTGGCTACCGGACTTGTTGTGGACGATGGAATTGTAGTGACGGAGAATATTTTTAAACGCATAGAGAAGGGTATGGACAGATGGCAGGCTGCACGGGAGGGTACCCGTGAAATATTCTTTGCTGTGGTCTCCACTTCTCTAACACTGGCAATTGTATTTATACCTGTTATTTTCCTGCAGGGTTTTACCGGTCGATTATTCAGGGAATTTGGTATTGTAGTGGCAAGTGCCATAATGATATCTGCTTTTGTATCCCTGACATTGACGCCCGTATTGAACGTTAAATTAGGAGGCTCTATTTCTCACAATTCAAGATTTTACACAAATACCGAACCGTTTTTTGTTGCAATGGAAGATGGTTACCGAAGTTTGCTCAGTTCTTTTATTCGAAGAAAATGGATATCTTTCACAATCGTACTATTATGCCTTAGTTTGATCGGTGTATTTGCAAAAACACTAAAAAAGGAACTTGCTCCGTTGGAGGACCATAGTTTTCTGCGTACTTACATTACTGCACCTGAAGGTACAGAATATAATACAACACAGGAGATTATAGACAAACTGGCACAATACAGCATTGATTCCGTACCTGAGGCCAATTATGTACTTGCACGTTATGGAGGTGGCTCCAGCGCGAATGTGAACACCGGTTTCATTATAACATTTCTCAGCGATCCAACAGAAAGAAATGCGTCTCAACAGGAAATTTACGACAGGCTTTCAGCCATTTATAAACCCTTTTCAGCAGCCAGAGCTATTGCCAGCCAGGAACCAACCATTACTACATCCTTTTCGCGCGGTTTGCCAGTACAATATGTGCTCCAAAACCTCGATTTTGATAAGCTTCATGAGGTATTACCCGAATTTCTTGAAGAAGCACAAAATAGTCCTGTTTTTAGCAATGTAGACGTGGACCTGAAATTTAACAAACCTGAACTGAACATTACCGTAGACCGGATGAAAGCAACCAGCATGGGAGTCAATGAAAGGGATGTGTCCGATGCTTTAAATAACGCTTTCAGCGGTGGGCGCGCCGGATATTTTCTGCGTAACAATAAACAGTATTATGTAATCACGCAGTTTATGCGTGAAAACAGAGATGTTCCTGCGGATATTTCCTCATTATATGTACGTAACCGCAACGGTGATATGATACAACTGGATAACCTTGTTAAAATGGAAGAGAATAGCAATCCTCCTGTATTATATCATTACAACCGGTATAAGTCTGCTACCATCTCAGCGAATCCGGCAAATGGCAGGACTCTTGGAGAGGGTATAGATGAAATGGACCGGATAGCTGATAATTTATTAGATAACACGTTTAACACCGCTCTTTCTGGTCCTTCAAGAGATTATGCAGAAAGCAGTTCTAATATATCCTTTGCGCTTGTGCTGGCATTATTACTTATTTACCTGGTCCTTGCTGCACAATTCGAAAGTTTTCGCGATCCTTTTATCATAATGCTTACCGTACCAATGGCTATTGCCGGAGCTTTGCTGTCACTATGGATATTCGGCCAAACCCTGAATATTTTTTCAGAAATCGGCATGATTCTCCTGATTGGTATTGTTACCAAAAACGGTATCCTGATTGTTGAATTCGCCAATCAAAAACAGAAAGCAGGCATGGCAATACATACAGCAGCTTTTGAGGCTGCTGTAGCCAGGTTCCGTCCTATTCTTATGACATCCCTGTCAACTATTTTTGGAGCCTTACCTATTGCATTGGCTCTCGGAGCCGGGGCTCAAAGCCGTATACCCCTCGGCATTGTTGTTGTGGGTGGATTATTCTTCTCGCTGATACTTACACTGTTTGTTATACCGGTTACATATATTGTTATGTCAGGTAAAAAAGGGATTAACGGAGAAACACAGGAATGATGAACACCATTAAAAGACTTTATATCATAATTTTTTCATGTATCAGCAGTTTTGGATATGCTCAGAAAATACTTACCATTGAAGAAGCTGTTAATATTGCCATGAAAAATAATTATAATATCCTGGTAGCCTGGAATGAAGCAGATATTGCCAAAGCAAATAACACTCCCGGAAATGCAGGTATGCTGCCTTCTGTCAATATAAGCAGTTCCGGCAACTATGAATCTAACAACGTATATCAGGAACAATCCTCGGGAGAAATTACTGAATACAATCCTTTAACATCAACTTCTCTGAATGCGGGGGCCCAGCTTACATGGACATTGTATGACGGTGGAAAAATGTTTGTAACCAAACAGAAGTTAAGTGAGATTCAAGCTCTTGGAGAAATTAAGTTCAGGGAAAGTGTTGTCCAGACCCTGTTTGATGTATACGCAACCTACTATGACATTGTAAAGCAAAAACATCAGCTGGCCTTCATCAATGAAGTAATTAACCTTAACCAGGAGCGGGTTATAATAGCACAGACCGGATTTGATGCAGGTACTATGGCTAAAACCGACTTACTGCAAGCCAAAATAGATTTAAACGTGGCACTGGAGAATGCCATCAATCAGGAATACGTAATCATTACTACAAAAAATGAGTTAAAAGTCTTATTGGGAGTTACACCCGAAGATGATTTCGATGTTTCGGATTCAATCCCATTCGCAGATATACCTGATAGAGATGATATTATTCAAAAAATTGATTCCACAAACACACGCATACTTGCATATAAGAAGCAACTGGAAATTACCGGATTATCTTTGAAAGAAGCGAATAGGTTGTTCTATCCCAAGATTGACCTGAGAGCTGGATATTACTATATGCAAACTAACAATTCAGATGGTTCAGTATTACAAAATAGTTACACGGGCCCTCAAATCGGAGGAACCATTACTATACCCTTATTTAATGGAAACGAAACAAGGCGGAAAGTTCAAATCGCTCAATTGGAAATGGAATCTGCTAAATATGATCTTCAGAATATCTTATTACAGGTAGATAAAGAATTAGAAAATGCACTGACAGAATTTGAGAATCAGAAAAAACTTATGGAAATTGAGAAAGAGAACAATGAACTTGCCCGGGAAAATTTTGAAATCAGCCTGCAACGGATGAAACTCGGCCAAACAAATACACTTGAAGTACATCAGGCTCAGGAAAATTTCGTACAATCCTCTACCCGGTTATTCAACTTCGAATATAACCTGAAACTGGCAGAACTTAAACTTAAGCAACTATTAGCCTCATTCTAGATAATATACGTTTAGAGGTATATCCTGGATTATTGATTTTCAATAGCCCTTACTTTATGATAGGGCAATAATAGTATTCCAAATCCGGATAACTCAAAATTTTGAGTTTTTATAAATTCTTAATAATTATTTACCCCCCCCCCCCCGGTAAAATCA
>JAFGOZ010000147.1 GCA_016926235.1 Bacteroidales bacterium
TATCCGGCCAATTCCAATGAGGAAAAATGTGCACTACTGGTTCATTTGTCCATGCAGCTTTATAAGCGTAGTAGCCATCTTTTGGAAAACCACAAACATCCATAAAACCAAAATGGGAAGATACGCAAGGCCACCAGAATGGTGTGGGTTCGCCACGATAATCGAAACCTGTCCAAACAAACAGGCCGCCCAGGAAAGGGTACTTAACAATATCGGCCCAGTCTTCGCCGGGGTATGGCCCCCAGTCGGGTTTTACAATAATGGAGTTCGATGTATAACCTTTGCCCCAGTTGGTTTCGTATTCGCCACGGGTCGATACAAAGCTTGTACCTTCGGTACAAAAAATAACACGGTTTGGATAGTTTTCATGGTCTTTTGCATAGGCCAATTGCTTATCGCCATAATTATAACCCACCACATCGAGTACTTCGGCATAGCCTCCCTCGTTGCGGGCGTGGTTCATTGCAGCCGTGACAGGGCGGGTTGGGTCAATTTTTTTTGTGGTTTGTACCAATGTTTCTAATAAACGGGTACCCATTACAGTTCCTTGTATCCACTCTTCGTTTTCCATGCTCCAGATAAATATTGACGGGTGGTTACGGTCGCGGTACAGTAAGGTTTTTAAATCGGCAAGCCCTTCGCCGGAACTCGACAAATGGCGGTTTTCAGCCAAAATAAGCATGCCCATGCTATCGCACATGTTCTGCAATTCAGGTGTAGAAGGATGATGGGTACGATATGCGTTACAACCAACTTCTTTTAGCAATTTCAATTTGTACCAGTTTATTTTATCGGGCAAAGCCACCCCCAGGCCGGCAAAATCCTGGTGGTTGCAGGTGCCTTTAACCGGATAAAGCTTACCGTTAAGAAAAAATCCCTCACGGTTAAACTCTATTGTCCGAAAACCAAAAGTTGTTTCATAATTATCAACTAAATTGCCATTATCAAATACTTCGGTAAGCACTTTATAAAGGTTAGGAGTTTCTGGCGACCAAAGCAATGGGTTATGAACCGACCCGGTTTGGGTAATTTCAACAGAACTAAATGCTTCAATTACCTGAACAGATGACCTGGTGTCGAGCACAAATCCTTTTTTATCGACAATTTTAGAAACAAGCGTTACATTCTTAGCTTCCTTGTATTCGTTATTCAAAGTGGTTTTTATGTTAACCTCTGCGATTTTTTCAGTTACCAATGGGGTGGTAATATAAGTACCAAAGCGGGCGACATGGAGCCTGTCGGTTTTTACAAGCCACACATGGCGATAAATGCCACCACCTTCGTACCACCAACCTTCGTATTCACTGGCATCAACCTTAACCAATATTATATTTTTGCCTTCGTTGCCATAGCGCAAAACATTGGTCAAATCGTAATTAGAGGGCGTATATCCACTTTTGTGGTTGCCTAAATAATGGCCGTTTACCCATACGGTGCTGTTACGGAAAATTCCATCGAACTCAATGGATATTTTTTGTCCTAAGTCGGTTTCCGGAACTTCAAATTCTTTTCGGTAAAAGCCTATGCCTGTAGGCAAATAACCGCTTGATGCCGGTTGGCTGCCGAGGTTATTGTCGTGTACAAATGTACCTTCAACTACCCAATCGTGCGGAACATTAACTTCTTTCCAGTCTTTTAAATATAAAACCCGGTAACTGGAAGGGTTTGCATAATCAATAACCGTGTCTTTGGCAACAATTTCAACATTGATATCGGTTATACCACCTTGTCCACCTGCTTTAACAACTTTCTTCATGGCAATATTGCCTTTATGGAAGTGCCAGTTGAAATCGAAATTTTTTTTGGAACGGCTGTTCGAAGTATTTTCAGATTTAATATTGGCCATCATTTCATTGCTTGTGATTAAAAAGAAAATAAAAATAGCCAACGGATTAAATAATTTGTTTAAATACTTGTTCATAAGATATTATTTTATTGAAATGGATTTTTAACAGTTAAATTTTCCTAAAAATACATTTGTATGTATTGGAATGTCTTGAAAATAATATCCAAAATCTTTGATTTACTATCAACTGATTTTTTCAAAAATTGTAATTATATAGTTGGTTTACAGAGTAAAATAGTATTCGGGTAAAATAAAACTCGGCATAAATCCAATAAGAAGATGACCATTAAAATTAAAAATCAAAAACAATAAGCCAAATACTATAAGAGTATAGCATATTTGCAAAAAATGCTTTGCATTTTAAGACAAGCAAAGCATTTTACTTCAAAACCAATTGATAAAAAACAGTTATATCCACATAAAGTTATTTCACTTCCTCAAACACCATCTTATCGAGGTTCAGGCCATCGGCATCAACAACAAATCTGAACTGGTGTTCGCCGGCTTCGAGTTTAATAATTTTCTTTATTACGTCCCATTTTTGGTATGCCCCGGTGTTTGGAATTGTAAAAATACCTGTTAAGTCAGAACCATTATATTCGAGATGGGCCTTGGAATTCTCGTTTGCTGAAGCAACATGGAATGTAACCTGGTAATTTGCTGTTTTATTAATTTTAACGGTATATGCCAACCACTCGCCGGCCCTTGTCCAGCCCACATTGTATGTACCAGAAGAGCATACTTCAATATCAATCCCGGTAGTCCTATAAGCGCCACCCTGGTTAATATCATCGGTATCGTAATAGGCATCTCCTGCACAGCCATCATCGAAATCTTCGGCTTCAATGCTACCCGGAATTGCATGGGGTTTAAACGCTTTCTGGGTTTTTTCGCATACTTCCATCAGATTCCATGACAGAAATGGTTTTTGTTGCTGGTTAACCATTTCGGCTTTACTATCCTTAATAATTTCATTGTTAACCGTTAAAATATAATTTGGAAATTCTTTGTTCGAAATTTTTAACAAGCTGCTATGCGATTTATCCAATTTCCAAATCTGATTATCGCTACCTGAAAATTCGGATAAGCTAAGGTTTCCGGAATCACTACAAGTTAAGGTTTTATTATTATCGGCACGATTAATTATTTTATAAAGCCCTTTGCCCATCTTTTCAAACTTCCATTGGTTTGAAAAGTCTTTTCTGTTAGAAGATAGTAAAAGGTCTTTACCGAGTATTAAAGTGCCTGTATTATTACCAGGAACAAGGTAATAATGGAAAGCGCAATTGAGGTCGACAAATTTATCCAATGCCGGTATTTTTCCGTCAAAACTAAGCTTCAGCACATA
>JAFGOZ010000148.1 GCA_016926235.1 Bacteroidales bacterium
ACAGGCGGCACGGGCAAAACCACGAGAACCGCCTGTAATTATTAATAATGAACCCTGAGTTCGCAGCTCATAAGGGTTCAAATAAACAATGTAAAAGTATGAAAAAATTAAGTTATAATTTAGTGTTTGCCCTTGTTTGTGCAGGGCTTGTGTTGTTTAATTCGTGTGAGAAAGATTCTGGTTTTGAAACAAGTACTGTTGTATCGACAAAAGCTTTCAAATTTTCGAAAGCAATCACAGTAGCTGATGCAAGTGGTTTAAATTCAATTGATATTATTATTTCTACAAATGATGAATTGGTAATGAATAGCTATATGGCCGAGGATCTTGAATTACATGTATTTAGGAGTTCTGATGAAATGCAAGAAGCAAGATCAAATTTGTTTGTTAAACATGCCGATCATTCAAATACAGAATTAAATGGAGATGTTGGAAATGTTGGTGAAGTTGCTGAAGTAATTGCAGATTTTACCTATTGTAATTCGATTTTTCAGGATGGCATGCAAGCTTTTTATGTGTCAAGATCAAAAAATTGGAATGAAAATGTAAATGAAGATAAAGATTTGAGATACAGAAAATATCGAATTTATACATTTACAAGTGATCTGGATAATGTTAGAGTAGAAAGGAATTGTGGTTGGCCATTTCATAATGTTTTTGCTCGGTATAATTATGTTATGACTGAAGCGGACTATCTCAACGATAATTGGTCGGTAGGAACAAATGATTATGAAGAAATTGATAATGGGGATTATCAAACCTATTCAAAACAAAATTCATACAAGATGCGTGTTTTTATTAAGTCACAGTATGCTGATTGTTTTGATGATGCGCCGTTCTGGTACTAATTGCATTGTATCAGGTATTTAAGAGTTAATAATAAGAATTCACTGTTTGAGTAAAGGATTGAGTCCTTTATTACTTGACGGTGAATTCTTAAAATTCAATAAACCAAAATGGATAAAATATTTATTCTAGTACTATTGTTGTTCCTTTGTTTTGCTTGCTCAAAAGAGCAGGTTGATATTGGTATTTTTAAAACAGAAAATACTAATGAATTTGTTGCTGTTGAAGGTTTTGCAAGTACCTATTTCGGAAACCAATATTTGCAAATCACAAAATCGGCAGGTGTTCAGACGGTAATTACAAAACCGGTTTTAGATGCCGATGTAGTGGTTTATTCAAACGATACACTCATTCAATATCACCTTCACGATACAACAGGGGTTTATTGTTCTGATGTTCCTTTTGCAATTAAACGTGGTACAAAATATACATGCAAGGTTTTGGTTGATGACAAGGAATATTGGGCAACTGATTCATTAGGTGTTGATATTGACTTAAAAGATACTTTGTTCCCAATTTCAGCGATTGAAGACATTTCTTTTGGAACAGAACAAATGTTTTGCAGTATAAAAACACAAAATTTCGGTTTTGATCGCATGGTAATTTATTTGTTAGGTCATAATGGGATTGAATCGGATTATTTTAATAAAAATCTGGATGTAGGTTATTATGTATTCCAATACAAAATGCTCTATATATATAGGCATGAAGGTTCATTGCCCCAGGGCATTTATGCTTATGGCGGTGGTAATATTAGTCGCTCTATACATAAAGAAAGTTATTTTGATTATTTCTTTTTAGACATTTCAGATGCTTACGCTAGTTTCTTGACTGAATATATGAATATAACAGAATGGAGCGATGGTATTTTTTCCACAGTGCCGGGCAATGCAAATTCAAATGTGAGTGAGGGTGGTACAGGGTACTTTTTTGTGACTGATTTAAAACGTATTAATATAGGGTATGAGGACTTTATTGAAATGCTTAAATAAAGCTTTTCATCTTCTATCTTATATTTTAACATTTTCTGTTGTAAGTGCTCAAAATAATTTAAACATTATTCATTTGCCTGAGGCATATAGGTTGTTATACAATAGTATAGAAGAAGAATCAAAAGTTGTGATTGCAATCATCGACAGAGGAGTTGATGTTGATCATGAAGATTTATGGGAGAATATTTGGAATAATCCATTTGAGGTTGATGGTAACCTTATTGATGATGATATGAATGGTTTCGTTGACGATATTAATGGATGGAATTTCGACAACAATTCCAATAATATTAATTGCGGTGGTGCAGGGCATTGGCACGGTACTCCTGTTAATGGAATTATAGGTGCCAGCCATAATGATTATGGTGTAAATGGTGTTTGTGATAATGTAAAACTATTGAATTTGATTAAAGGAGAAGGCACTGAGTCAATAAAGAATTCATTAAGATATATTTATTGCATGCGGAAGGATTATAATATGAGCTATGGAAAAAAAGGTGCTTTTGTAGTTGCTGTTAACTGTTCGTGGGGAAAAGATTTTCTTTGGGGCAAAGATTATCCTGAATGGTGTTCCTTATATGATAGTTTGGGGAATGTTGGGGTTTTATGTGTTTCATCAGTGCCAAACCTCAATTTCAATGTTGATGAATATGGTGATATGCCAACTACTTGTAATAGTGATTATTTAATTACAGTGACCAATACTGATTTGAACGATATAATAGATGATCAATCAGCATTTGGTAATATATCTGTTGATATAGGTGCACCAGGTAGTAATAGTTTTACAACAATAAATACGGGAGGGTATGGTTATTTTGGTGGAACATCAGCAGCTGCCCCTTATGTGTCAGGTGCTATTGGTTTATTATATGCTCTACCAATTGGAAAATTTCATGAAGATATTAAGAATAAGCCTTTCTCAACTGCACTGCTAATAAGAGATGCTATAATAAATGGTGCAGATCAGCTATACTCTTTAAACGGAAAAACTACTTCTGGAGGAAGATTGAACATTTTCAACAGTATGAAATATCTGTGCGATTATTATGGTGAAAGTGAGTTATTTCAAAAGAATGTTGACAATTTTAAAATAGTCTCGTTATGTCCGAATCCTGTTAAATCAACTACATCATTGATTTTTGAAAGCTCAACAAATATTAGTGCTCAAATAAATATTCATACTACCAATGGTTCAAAAGTAATGTCAAAGGAGGTAATGCTCAATGAAGGAATTTCGAACATTGAAATAGATTGTGCTTCACTTCAGAAAGGAATTTATTTGATTAGAGTTAGTAATGAAAGAAGTATTGAGATGATAAAAATGATTAAAGAATAAGATGAAATGCCCATGCTTGGAGTGCACCAACAATGATGATTATTAGCTTTGTGCATTCTCCCTCAATTGCGGGACAGGCAATCTGGCCTTTAAAATAAATTATAATCAGATGAAAAAACTATTTCTTGTTTCAGTTATTTGCCTGTTGATGGGCTTGAGCCTTCAGGCACAAAAAAAGTATGTTATATCAGGGATAATAAGCAATCAAAATAGTGGGGAGGTTCTTATTGGAGCCACAGTATATGAGCCATCTCAGCAACTGGGTACCATCAGCAATAATTATGGTTTTTATTCATTAACATTGCCCGAAGGTGATTATCAAATTGCGTTTTCGTCACTTGGTTTTGTACGGAAAGTGATAACCATAAATTTAAAATCAGATATACAAAAGAATATTGAATTACATGAGGAAGATGTGAAAATCGAAGAGATTGTTGTAACGGCAAGTAGTCAAATAAAATCAAACGAGTTTAATATGGCTTCTTTAACTGTTGAAAGTATTAGGAAATTACCCAATGTTATAGGTGAGGCTGATTTGATAAAGGCTATTCAGTTGCAATCAGGTGTGAAAACAATTGGTGATGGTTCTTCTGCAATGTTTATTCGGGGTGGAAGTTCAGACCAGAACCTAATTTTGGTTGATGAAGCACCAATTTATAACCCTTCACATCTATTTGGTTTAATATCGGTATTTAATCCTGATGCTATAAACAATGTTAAGATTTACAAAAGTAATATGCCTGCTCAGTATGGAGGTAGGGCATCGGCAGTAATTGATGCTATAATGAAAGAAGGAAATAAGAAGGAGTTTCATTTTGCTGCAGGTATTAGCCCGCTGGCGGCAACCTTAACTGCAGAAGGTCCGTTTGTTAAAAACAACTCATCTTATTTAGTTTCAATTAGGAAGAGCCTTATAAATTTATTTGTTAGTGCCGGTGCCAAATTGCCACTTGTTCCCGATTTTTATGATGTAAACATTAAAGCAAACGTCAAAATAGGTGAGAATAACCGTGTTTATGTTTCTTTATATAAAGGCTTAGATCAGCTAGCGTCAGTTGATGGATATAACAACATTTGGGGGAATGAAGCTGTGACCTTGCGTTTGAATTCTCAAATAACACCAAAAGTATTTTCAAACCTTACACTGGTAAGTAGTAATTATAAAAACTTTTTACAGTTTAAGGATCAAAGCAAATCTTACAAATGGACAACAGGACTTTCGGATGCCAATATGAAGTTCGATGTTTCATGGTACATAAATCCTGATAATGTTATTAAAGCCGGAATTACATCAAATTATCATCAGTTTATTCCCGGCGAAACAGGCGATTCTCTTTTGAGTATTCCACAACAGCAAGCTTTAGAATCGGCTATTTACATTTTAAATGATATTAAACTGACACCGCTTTTCGGGATAGATTATGGATTGCGATGGACGTTATTTCAGAATTTTGGAGCTGCAACCTGGTACAGTTATGACCAAAATTTTGAGCTTGCTTCAGTTCATAAAAATGAAAGAGGTATTTATAATAGCTATAGTGGGATTGAACCTAGGGTCAGTTTAAACTATCAATTCTTACCAAAAAGTTCTCTTAAATTGGCATATGCTCGCAATTATCAGTTTTTGCAAGTGTTGCAAAACAATAGTTTAGGTTATTCTTCGCTTGAAACATGGTTTCCTGCCAACCCGGCAATAAAACCTTTAATTGCTGATGCTTATTCCGTTGGTTGGTTTTGTCAATTATCCCAAAAGTATTTCTTATCAGTAGAGTCATATTTTAAAGAATATCAAAATCAGATTGATTATGTTGATCATGCGAGGTTAATCAATAATCCATTCATCGAAGGAGAAACAAGATCAGGAACAGCTTACGCTTATGGAATTGAATTTAATTTGAAAAAGTCAGCAGAAAAATTTACTGGTGAAATAAGCTATACTTTTTCAAGAGCTCGAAGAAAGATAAATGGAATTAATGATGGCAAATATTATAATTCACCTTATGACATCCCTCATGATTTTAGGATTACAACGGCTTATCAGTTAAATCCCAAATGGAACTTTAGCTCAACTTGGAATTACGCAACAGGGAGGCCTGTTACATTGCCAATTGGTATTTATATCTATCAGTGGAGAACAGTACCCATATATTCTGAACGAAATGGAAGCAGGATGCCTGATTACCATCGATTAGATTTAGCCGCGACTTACACAACAAAACCTAATGGAAAAAAATTGTATTGGACAATAAATTTGGGAATATTTAATGCTTATGGACGAAGGAATCCATTAGGATACGAATTTAAATATGCATGGGACACTAAAGAACTTGAAGTTTATCAATACACTATGTTTAGAATGATGCCAAATTTTGCAATAAAATATTGCTTTTAATCATAACTTATTATGCCTTGGGATTGTTCATGCAGGCAATGTCGCAGTCGAGCATTCACACGTGTGATCTTTCTATAGTGGGTTGCAATATCAGTTTAATGATTTGTCTGATGATGGTATTTTAGGTGCGAATGACCTGAAAACGCTCATGCTGCCACATTTGGGGCATACTTCCACTTGGTCGTCGCCCATGCACGATTCTACTTTCTCATATTCCAGCT
>JAFGOZ010000149.1 GCA_016926235.1 Bacteroidales bacterium
AAACATCTTCCAAAATACAGCTTGTCAAAGAACTTGTTTATTGATAGTTATTAACTATTTTTCACTAACTAAACGACATTGATTCTAAATTCTAAATTCTGAATTCTAAATTCTAAATTCTAAATTCTTAATTCTTAATTCTTAATTCTTAATACTATCCCAAGAATTCATCAAACTTAAACCGAAAAGCTGCCGGTTGAAAGACCTTTATGTAAACTTTTATTATATTAGCAATCAAAGATTTAAAACCCTAACCTTATTAATCATGAAGCAACCGATCCGACTGGCTATTGTTTGTATTTCCTTATCTTTATTCTGCAAAGTTTCCAATTCGCAAACATCCGTCTGTTTTTCGCACGATCGTGGTTTTTATTATTCCGACTTTGATTTAACCCTGCGTTGTGAGCAGCCCGGATATTCAATAAAGTATACATTAGATGGTAGTGACCCGGCTAAAAATGAAAACTCCTTTTCCGGAGAATCACCGCTTAAAATTCATATCGACCCATACATTAATCAAGGCAGAGCCATAACTCCCGGAGTAATCGTTAGAGCTTGTGCTATGAATAATCAAGATACCAGCAGCACCGAAACAAATACGTATATTTTTCCGCCAGAAGTAAAAAATCAATCTGAGGTATCGTCAAGTCTTATTCCATATTGGCCAGGTGAAAGCCAGGTTAGATGCACATATCCTGACAACCTTCCTAATTGGATGATTTCTGATTACCAAAGAATTGATTTAGGTGTTGATCCAGCTGTTGTTCACAACGAAGATTATTATAGCCAATATGAAAATGCGCTAAAAAGCATTCCAACCATTTCTTTGGTTACAGATCCTGAAAGTTTGTTCAATGACACAACAGGAATTTATATTAATTCCACATGGTCTGGCATTGACTGGGAGCGTGCTGCTTCCATCGAGTTAATTGATCCTGATGATGATGGATTCCAGGTAAATTCCGGAATTCGGATACGTGGAGGATTTAGCAGCTCAGGCAGTTATTCAAAACATGCGTTCAGAGTCTACTTCAGAGATGAATATGGAAATGACAAACTAAGGTATCCTTTATTTGGAAATGAAGGAACTGATAAATTTGATAAAATTGATTTACGTTCAAGTCAGAACAATAGCTGGCATGTCGGAAATGGAAATGCTGACTTTATACGCGACGTTTTTGTAAGAGATATTCAGCGCGATATGAATCAACCCTACACGCGTAGCCAATATTATCATTTATACCTTAACGGCAACTATTGGGGGCTTTTTCAGACTCAGGAAAGAGCTGAGGCAAGATTCGCCGAATCTTATTTTGGGGGCGATTATCAAGACTATGACGCTGTAAAATCGTCAGGACCCTCCTACGATTACCCCCCTTATACACTTGAAGCAACAGATGGAAACCTGGAATCATCTGATAGTCTTTACAGAATAGCATTGGCAGGTTTCTCAACCGTAAATTACAATAAAGTGAGAGGTTTGAACGCCGATGGCTCGCTAAATCCTGTTTATCAAAAACTACTTGATGAAGTAAACCTGATAGATTATATTATTATTACCTATTTTATTGCAAATACCGATGGCCCTGCAATCTTACTCAGTGGTTCTGATGATGTAAGAATCAACAATTTCTTCGCAATTTATAATCGTAAAAACCCTGACGGATTTAAATATTTTGTTCACGATGCAGAGCATACCATGAATGGAGTAAATGATAACATTACAAATTTCTATTCTCATGCTGGTGAAACTTTTGAATCGTTTAATCCACTTTGGTTGCATTATCAGCTAATGCAAAATGAAGATTATAAGCAGTGTTTTGCTGATCGCGCATATATGCATCTTTTTAATAATGGAGAACTAACCAGCAATAAAAACATTGACCGCTATACAAACAGAAAAAATTCAATATCTGATGCTATTATTGGTGAATCTGCTCGCTGGGGCTCGACAAACCTGAATAAAAATACCACCTGGATTCCAGTTACCGACTGGTTTACGAACACATACTTTCCTGCAAGAACTCAAATAGTTATTGACCAGTTTAAAACGGCCGGATGGCTAAACGATATTTTACCCCCGGTTTTTAATGCAGATAACTATACAATGCAATCTGCAGGCATTATTTGCGGAAATGAAAATTTCAGACTTGAAAATCCAAATTCAGTGGGCGAAATATATTATACAACCAATAATGTAGATCCAAGAGCAGCAGGTGGTAAGATTAGCAGTGATGCTGTACAGTATACAAACCCTGTAACTCTGAACAATACAGTTTTTTTAAAAGCAAGAATTAAAAACAATACCGAATGGAGTCCAATGCTGAACCTCAACATTCAGGACGGGTATTACGGCGACCTTATATTCTCCGAAATAAACTGTAATCCACCACAACAAATAATTGATTATGATACCTTGACCAGTAAAAAACTTGAGTTCATCGAGATTAAAAATAATTCTCCCTACACTATTGATTTATCAGGATATAGCATTGAAAAAGGAATAAATTTTGTGTTTCCTATTGGTTCAAGCATTCTTCCTGATAGTATGATTGTTATTGTCTCTGATTCTGTAAGCTTTAAAAAGTTCTACTCCCTGAACGCAACAGGCCAATACAAGGGCAGTCTGAGTAACGAAGGTGAAACCATAAACCTTATAAATGCTGTTGGAGATCTGGTTGCAAGTGTTTATTATAATAGCGATGGAAGCTGGTTTCCGATAACCAATGGTGCCGGTTACACATTAGTGTATAAAGATTACACTTTCATTCAATCGACAACAGCAAAAGAACTTTGGCGGCCATCAACTTACAAATATGGTTCCCCCTTTAAAGACGATCCGGCTGAGCCTGTCTATGAAGTTTACTTCAACGAAGTTTTAGCCAATTCAGAATACCCACAAACCGATATGCTGGAACTCTACAATAACTCAATTTCAGATATTGATATTAGTTACTGGTTTATTTCTGATGATAAGGACAGCCTTGAAAAGTGGCAGATACCAAATGGTACAATAATTCCTTCTAAGGGTTTTATAAGTTTTAAACAGGGCCATTATGAAGGTTTGAATATGGTGGTTTCTGAAAATGAATTTGGAAATGCTTTTGCAATTTCTTCTGCAGGAGAAAGCATTTATCTCTGCCGGGGAAATTCAGATGGAAAGATACTTAACCAAATCGCTGAATTTAATATCCCTCCTACTCTTCAGAATTTATCTTATGGCAAATTTGTTGACCAGGCTAACCTGCCACACGAATTATTGCTTGACACCATAAGCGCTGGAACTAAAAATGAAAAAGCATGGCTTAGTCCGGTCGTATTTAGCGAAATCATGTACCATCCGGATGGAAATAACTTTGAATATCTAACTTTAAATAACCGCACCGACAGTATCGTTAATTTATTTCACGATGCCGATTCGGCTATAACATGGAAAATAGATGGCATAGACTATTCTTTCCCGAAAGGAATTAGCCTGGAACCGGGAGGCTCAATACTGGTAATTGAGAAAAATATTTCTCCCGAAACAGTATCAGAAATAATTAACACCTCCAACTACAAATACATTTTCAACTTTCAGGGTAAACTTAAAAACAGTAGCGAAACTTTAAGTCTTGAATGTCCGGTGTTAATCGATGGTGATACAGCAAATACTTTTGAATGGGTGGCTGTTGAACAGGTTAAATATTCTGATAAATCGCCCTGGCCTGCAAATGCTGATGGCGATGGATATGCTTTGCGTAGAAAATCGCTCACCAGTTTTGGAAACATAGCTTCAAACTGGACATCGGTAAAAATGAATATTCCGCTAGCACATGCAGGTTTCAATAACAGGGTGAGAATAGGCAATACGGTTCAGTTAGACGGTACACGCAGCACCGATTCAGAATTAAATACTTTAACTTATTCCTGGCAATTGATTTCAAAGCCTGACGGCAGCAATGCCTCCTTATCTAAAACCGGATCATCTCAAACAGAATTTGTTGCTGATGAAGCCGGTAAATATACTTTTTCGTTAATCGTAAACAACGGAGAATTTAATAGTATTCCAGCATATGTAAGTATTTTTGCAACGGAAAACAGAGAACCTACTGCCAATATTTCTCCAACTTCTTATACCTGCATTGTAGGAGAACAAATTTCTATTAGTCCGAAGCAAAGTTACGATCCCGATTATGATGTGCTGAGTTACTACTATGAATTAACAGAAAAACCTGCCGGAAGTGATGTTGTAATTAACAGTTCAGGAGAAAGAACTCTTAATATGGTACCTGATATTGAGGGGAAATATTTGCTTGAATTAACCGTATATGATGGTGAATTCTACAGTAACACCAAGAAATTTAAGGTTACAGCTCAACCGACCAGTCCGGTTCAGGTTATCTATTCTGAATTAGAAACTGAGGTATATCCCAATCCGGCTAAACGGTATATAAATATTAGGTTTACAGACCCAGTTCATTCAGAAATTTCGATTCAGTTAAACACTATTGATGGTAAAACGGTTTATGAAAAAGTATATGGCGGAATACAAGTTAAGAATCAGCAAATAGTTATAGACCTGGACAAAAATGCGCTAAAAACGGGTATTTATATTCTTTCTATCAGAACGAACAAATACATGCAGACTCATAAAATTCTAATAAACTAAACGCATTTGCAGATTAAAAAAATAATGCCAGGTTTTTGAGTGTTGTATTCAAAATTTTCTTTGAATTCCAACACCGAAAAAGTGTTTTCGTGATTTTACATATTCCGGAAAATGCATAAACTCGTCGGATAATCCCAGATAATAAGAATACTGCGGTGAAATATTGACTTTTTCATTTATGTAAATATCATATGCTATTTTGGCTTTCAAACCAAAATAACTCTTACTGTTAAATGATGATAATTTCTCTTCCAGATTATCTGTAAAAAATTCTAAACCGGAATCATAAACTATGTAGCCACTCTGTGTACCCGTATATTTTTCATGCAAAAGATAAGACATCTCAAATCCAAGATTGAATTTAATTTTCTGCAAAAGACTGAAATTAATTGGAAACAAAGCCAGCGAAGCAAGTGATTTATCAATTTGGGCAATGGTAGTATATTTTCCGACTTGACCATCATAGTTTGCTTCAATATCAAAATCATAATAACTGAAATTAAACTCCATTCCAATTCTTAACCAATCAACTTTAATATCATAAAAGCCAATAAATAGCTGAGGTCTTAACTCAGAAGAAAAGGAAAATGAAGGATACTCAGAACAACTGTATGTATTACGATTAATGCCTACGCCTACCTCCATAGTCTGAGAAAACAAGAAAAAAGAATGAAGGCATAACAGGAAAATGAAAATATTTTTCATAAGGTTTAGAATAGAGAACTTCAGGATTCTTTAGTAAGATGAAGATGCTTCCAATAGGTTGCGTGTGATGTTTAGGTTTTTATTTGTCAATTGCTTCTGCAAGAATCAGGAACAAATAATGATAATCACCCAAACATATACCTCTTTTTAACGTCTTTTTTTATCTTCCAGGTACATTCAAGTCCTTTTTTAAACTGAACCATATCTCCTTTTCTAAAACTTATAGACTTACCTGATTTATCATTTACTTCAACCTCCCCTTCAAGTATGTAGCAAGTTTCCTTTTCATCGTAAAACCAGGGGAATTCAGATACTTCTTTAGACCATATTCCCCAGTTTTGGGTAATTTCAATTTCCTTATCGGTTGGTGTCCATACTTTCATCATTTTCGCAGACTTTTAATATATTCGAATCTAATTTAGCATATTTCATTTATGAATCCAATCGAAAACCAACTGGTAGACTCATCACGAATGGTTGCAGATATTGTTGTAGCTAATATTGGCGCTAATCCGGAGCTCTTTGATGAGGCTGTTGCATTAATGATGAAAGATGAATACCCATTATCAATGAGAGCATCGAGGGTCGTTTACCTGGTCGGCGAGAAACATGTTAATCTCTTGCGAAAATACATTCCCCTTTTTATTCAAGAATTGCCTAAAATAAAAATTGATGGCGTAAAAAGGTGTTTATTGGGAATCTTTGCCTACATGCCAGTGTTTTTATCTGAAGACCAGCTTGGAGAATTGGCTGATATCAGTTTTACCTGGCTCGAAGATATGAAACAACCCATTGCCGTCAGGGCAATTTCTATTGATATTTTACTGAAAGTTTTAAAAATCTATCCTGAATTGAAGCCGGAACTTGTTGCTCTATTAGAAGCTAGTATTCCTGAAGCTTCTGCCGGTTTAAAAAACAAATGCAGAAGAACACTTCAAAGACTAAATAAAAAAGATAAATAGAATTTACTATACTTCCTTTTGTTCTTCCGATGGAGATAACATGTCAATTACACTGGCAGAATATTGTTTAATTTTGGTCAGTTCATTTAAAATATCGGCATAAATAATACCGGTTTTTGTTTTATAAACACCCTTTCGCAAATTTTTAAAATGTTCTTGTTGTAATTTGTAATATGTTTTATCCAGTTCTTTCAATAAAAGTCTTTCATCTGTTGTTACAGTCTGTTTTCCTTCTTTTATTAAGCCAATCATAAGACAGAATAACTCAACAAGTGCATCTGAATATTTTAAAAGATTTTCACTCATTCCATCAAGGAACTCCACTTTGCTGCCTTTTTTTCTTTCTATTGTTTTAGCTATTGTATGACATGAATCTGCAATACTTTCAATTTCTGTAACAACATTGAGCATCTGATTGATTTTCTCAGTTGCAGTATTACTTATTGCCTGCTCCGATACTTTAGTCAGATAATTTGTGATTTCTTCTTCCATATTGTCAGACACATCTTCCAGTTTCAATATCTTTTCTTTAAGCTTACCTTGCTTTTTAATTGAATTAGGATTCAAAATTTCACGAGTATGAAAGAACATCTTCTCAACCCGTTCAGCATATACAGTAATTTCTTTTCTTGCCTGAAGAATTGATAATTCACCAGTTGATAAAAGTCCTGTAGTTATAAACTGAAGCTTATATTCTTCCTCTTCTTCATTTGTTTTAATTATTCGATTTATAAGTGTTGCCAGATACTTAACAAACCAAACCTGTAATGTTGTATTTATAATATTAAAAGCGCTATGAAAGACAGATAATGCAATGGGAATTGCTAAAGCAGTTTCTTTTAATGAGATTGAATCTGAAGGAAAAGGAGAGTTAAATCCTGCCGAAACAACTATCTTCTCTATTAAGTGAAGAAAAGGATAAAACAAAGGCAACAGAATTGATACACCCATAACATTAAAAAAGAAATGTGCCAGTGCTGTTTTTTTTGCGGAAACATTAGCAATTAAAGCAGCCAGATTTGCGGTTATGGTGGTACCGATATTCTCTCCCAGAACCATTGCAGCCGCCATATCGAACGATATCCAGCCATTATGACACATTACCAGGGTAAGCGCCATTACTGCGCTTGACGATTGAATTATTAAAGTCAGAATACTTCCGATAGAAAGGAATATAAGCAGTGATAGAAAGCCGTAATCGGAATATCGCGATAAAAAAACCAATAACTCCGGATTACTGTTGATATCCGGAGTTGCATTTTTCAGGAAGTCAAGACCAATGAAGAGTATTGCAAAACCAATAACCACTCCACCCCAATTGCTGCGGTTGGTGTTTTTTGAAAAGAGTAAAGGCAAACTAATACCCAAAACAGGCAATACCAATTGGCATATATCAACTTTAAAACCAAGAATAGAGATTAACCAGGCAGTAACGGTAGTCCCTATATTTGCACCCATAACAACACCTATCGATTCGGTAAATGAAATAAGACCTGCATTTACAAAACTAACCAACATAACAGTAGTAGCTGATGATGACTGAATTACAGCGGTAATAACAAATCCGGTTAAAATGCCTTTGAATCGGTTTGAGGTCATTGCCGACAATATGCTTCGCATTTTGTCTCCTGCAACTTTTTGGAGCGACTCGCTCATCAGTTTCATTCCAAAAAGAAACAGACCTAAGGATCCTAAGAGCTTAAGCAGGTCAAAAACAGAATATTGCATGTCAGATTTAAGATTCTCTTAATATTAAGTTAACTTTAATTTAATATTAACTAAAACTAGAAAAAATATTAAAACAATCTTTTCATGATTTGATAAAAATCAGATTTTCTATAAGTTTTGCAGCAGAATTTGCATTTTATCATGATAGGTTAAAGCAATAGGGTGGTTTTTGTTACCTGTACCAGCAACAATTTGGTTGAAATCATCTTCAACTATTCCGTAGGCAGACAATTTAGGAAATGAAAATATTTCTGATAGTTCCTCAAGGTAATTGACAAAATCAACTGGATTACATTTATCAATAGAATCTTTATCTGTTACCAGGCTGGCAAGCTTTTGATATTTAATATAAGCAGCGCTTTGATGATCTTTAATTTTAGCTATAGTTATTCTGTTTGCCGCAGCCATCAAGGTTCCACAAACCACTCCATGAGGTATTGGAAAAAGGCTGCCTAATGGCTGAGCAAAACCATGCACAACCCCAAGTCCGGCATTAGCAAGGCAAATCCCAGACAACATCGCTGCATACGCTATATCTTCCCGGGCTTTAAGGTCATATCCGTCTTTATAAACTCTGTTTAACGATCTAACAATAGCCTTTATTCCATCTATTGCCAATGCATCTGTCATTGGACTCGCTTTAACTGAGAGATACGCTTCCACTAATTGGGTAAAAGCATCCATTCCTGTTGATGCTGTAATTTCAGGAGGGCAGTTTAAGGTGAATTCAGGATCGACTAGGGCAATATCAGGTACTAAATTCTCATGTCGCAGCGATTTTTTAAAAGCCTGACTGCCCGTTTGGGTAATAACAGCATTCATAGTTGATTCGCTACCCGTCCCAGAAGTTGTTGGCAATGCAATAAAGGGGATCTTAATTCCGCAGTGTGTTTTCGAACCAACTCCTTCCAGGTAATTGGTAACTGAATCATTAAGCTTCAGCATGGCCGACACAGCTTTGCCAGCATCTATTACACTTCCTCCGCCAATTGCAACAACTATATTTACTGAATTGTTTCGATGCCATGCTGTAATAGTGTCAACATCTGCAGGTGAAGGTTCCTTATCAATTATTTCATGAAAAATCTGTATGCTTTTTTCTTTTACTAATTGAAATAACTCTTTACCTATATTGTCTCTTTTAAGAAAAGATTTGCCGGTAATTATAAGAGCATTCTCTCCGTAATTATTAATAAAATCCGGTAATTGTTTACGGGTACCACTTCCAAATACTATTTTTCCAGGTAAGGTCAGGCTAAAACTCTTCATTTTATACAGCATAATTTAACTATATTCTAAATTTAGAATTCAGAATTCAACATTCAGAATTCAACATTCAACATTCAACATTCAAAATTCTAAAATCATAATTATCACCTCTTCCACATCTTCCGATCTGACGGACACACTATCTCATGCTTCTCCCCCTTTCTTGGTTGCGCCATCATATCAGCAACTGCATCTCGCCACTTTAAATAGTGAGAGGTTTCCTTATGTACAGCAGCTGCTTCTTCTGATTCATAAGCCTCGTATAAAACAAATTTCGAAGGATTGCCTGCATCTCTGAGTATATCAAATCTTAAATTACCCGGCTCTTTTATTGAATTCAGATGGTTCTCTGTCGATGCTTTAACAAAAGCTTCTTCCATACCGGGTTTCACCCAAACATGCACAAATGTTACTATCATAGTCAGATAATTTGGTTAGTTAAAAATAAGGAATTATGTTAGAAGTTAGAAGTCAGAATTCAGAATTCAGAATTCAGAAGTCAGAAGTCAGAAGTCAGAAGTATTATTCAATCATTCAATCATTCAATCATTCAATCATTCCTTCAATCATTCAATCATTCAATCATTCATGCATTAATCTTCCATTCACAATTATTCATTCTACATTCTCAATTCTAAATTCTCAATTCTAAATTCTCAATTCTAAATTCTCAATTCTAAATTAAACCCTATCTTTGCATTCCGTGTTATAGATAACCACGTAAAAAACTAGATTAAGATGAAAAAAGCGCTTGTATTACTTTCCGGGGGACAAGATTCCACAACTTGTTTGTTTTGGGCAAAAGCAAATTTCGATACAATTGAAGCCATTGGTTTTGATTACGGTCAAAGACATAAACTTGAACTGGAACTAGCTGCGCAGAATGCAAAAGAGGCCGGAATACCATTTTATGTTACCAAAGTTTCAATGTTAACCGATATTGTGCCAAATGCCCTCACTTCTCAAACAATCGATGTTGAAGAAGTTGTCGGGGAAGGTTCCGCTCCGAATACACTTGTCGAAGGTCGTAACATGATTTTTATAACTTATGCAGGAGTTTATGCAAAGTCGAAAGGAATAAACAACCTTGTTATGGGCGTTGGTCAAACCGATTACAGCAACTACCCCGACTGCCGTGATGAATTCATTCAATCTGCCAAACAAACACTTTCACTAGCACTCGATTATCAAATGGAAATCTACACACCATTAATGTGGAAATCGAAGGCCGAAACATGGCAGCTGGCAGACGAACTGGGTGTTGTCGACATCATTAAAAACAAAACCCTGACCTGCTACAATGGTGTAATAGCTGACGGCTGCGGAAATTGTCCAGCCTGCAAGCTAAGAAATAAAGGTTGGCAGGAATATGTTAATAGCAAAGGATAAACAGTGAAGCGTGAAAAGTGAAAAGTGAAGTGTAGTTCCCTGTGTTGCTTTAAAAAATCACAACTCAATAATATAAATTCTTAATTATACATTATGAATTCAATTACTCAACTTGGAAATAAAACAGAATATCCAAACGAATACAATCCGAAAATTCTGGAAAGTTTCGATAATAAACACCCTGATGTTGATTACTGGGTAAAGTTTAATTGTCCGGAATTTACAGCTTTATGCCCTATCACCGGTCAGCCCGATTTTGCTACAATATACATCAGCTACATGCCAGACAAAAAACTTGTCGAAAGTAAAAGTCTGAAACTTTACTTGTTCAGCTTTCGGAATCATGGTTCATTTCATGAGGATTGTGTTAACATAATCATGAAGGACTTAATTAAATTAATGAATCCAAAATACATAGAAGTATGGGGAAAATTCATGCCTCGTGGAGGATTGTCTATTGATCCGTATTGTAATTACGGTCAAAAAGGAACAATTTATGAAGAAATGGCCTGGCACAGAACCCAAAATCATGATTTAAATCCCGAAAAAATTGATAACAGGTGAGTAGAAACAAGTGAAAAGGGAAAAGGGAAAAGGGAAAAGGGAAAAGGGAACAGTATCCAGTAAACAATCATTCACCCATTCAATCATTCACCCATTCAATCATTTAATCATTCAATCATTCATTCAATCATTCACCCATTCACTCATTCAATCATTCAATCATTCACCCATTCAATCATTCAATCATTCACCCATTCAATCATTCAATCATTCAATCATTCACCCATTCACCCATTCAATCATTCAATCATTCATTCAATCATTCACCCATTCACTATTTCTCCCAAAAAAGTATTAACTTAAAGACATCATTCCGGCTAATAAAAACATGACAAAAAACAGCTTGGTAATTCCAAGTTTTTGTTGATATTTGGCCGCTTATTTTTGTTTAACTAATTTTTAATACCAAAAAGAAAAAAATGGGAAAAGTACTCATCATTGGAGCCGGTGGCGTAAGTAATGTTGTTGTAAACAAATGTGCTGCCCTGCCTGATGTTTTTGAAGAAATTGTGCTTGCTTCACGTACAAAAAGTAAGTGCGATGCCATTGTCGATGGTGTCAAAAAACGGTTCAATCGTGCGGTTATTACCGAGCAGCTTGATGCCGATGAAGTACAACAAACGGTTGCTTTAATTAAAAAGCATAAACCCGACCTGGTACTTAATGTAGCCCTTCCATACCAGGATTTGGCCATTATGGATGCTTGTCTTGAAACAGGTGTTGATTACCTGGACACAGCAAACTACGAACCAATAGATGAAGCCAAATTTGAATACAAATGGCAGTGGGCTTACCGGGATAAATACAAAAATGCCAATCTCATGGCTTTATTAGGAAGTGGATTCGATCCCGGAGTTACAAATGTTTTTTGTGCCTATGCTCAGAAACACCTGTTCGATGAAATTCATTATGTCGATATAGTTGACTGCAACGGTGGTGATCACGGAAAAGCTTTTGCAACCAATTTCAACCCTGAAATTAATATTCGTGAAGTTACAGCCCGTGGCCGTTTTTGGGAAAGTGGAGAATGGAAAAGTACCGATCCGCTTTCAGTAAAACAAGATTTTAACTTTCCGGGAGTAGGTACCCGTAAAATGTATCTGATGTATCACGAAGAAATGGAATCGCTGGCCCAGAATATAAAAGGATTGAAACGAATACGTTTCTGGATGACATTTGGTGAAGAATACCTCACACATTTAAGAGTACTGCAAAATGTTGGCATGACGGGTATTAAACCAGTTATGTACGAAGGTCATGAAGTTATTCCACTGCAGTTTTTGAAAGCCGTATTACCGGATCCTGGGTCATTGGCAGAAAATTATACAGGCAAAACAAGCATAGGGTGCGTAATTGAAGGAATAAAAGACGGGAAGAATATCCGAAAGTTTATTTATAACATTTGCGACCATGCTGAAACCTATAAGGAAGTTGGTTCGCAGGCTGTATCCTATACAACCGGAGTTCCGGCCATGATTGGTGCAAAAATGATGCTTACCGGAAAATGGAAAAATGCCGGTGTATTTAATATGGAGGAATTTGATCCCGATCCATTTATGGAAGATCTGAATAAATATGGCTTACCATGGCAGATAGAAGACTGGAACCATTCAGTAATATAGTACTAAACGAAGAACAACTGGCAGGGCTTAAAACGCCCTGCTTTGTTATAAACGAAACCCGTATCGAAGAAAATCTTCAGACAATAAACCGGGTTCAACTGGAAGCCGACTGTAAAATTCTGTTGGCTTTTAAGGGATTTGCCATGTGGAGCCTTGCTCCGCTGGTAATGAAATATCTCCCTGGTATTTCTGCCAGTTCTGTAAACGAGGCAATTCTGGGCAGGGAAGAATTTGGCGGAGAAGTACATGTCTATTCACCGGCTTATTCCGAATCTGAAATGAATATGCACGTTAGACTGGCCGACCATATTGTTTTTAATACCCCGGCTCAATGGCAAAAATACAAAAGCCTGATTGAATTAAATGAGCATATCTCCCCGGGATTAAGAATCAATCCTGAACATTCTGAGGTAGAAACTCAAATTTACGATCCCTGTGCTCCATTTTCGCGACTTGGAACCACGCACAAAAACTTTACCAAAGACCTTGATGCCATGCAGGGAATTGAAGGATTGCACTTTCATAACCTTTGTGAGCTTAACAGCGATGCCCTGGAAAGGACTTTAAAAGTAGTTGAAGAAAGTTTTGGTTTTTATTTTGATAAGATAAAATGGGTAAACTTTGGCGGCGGACATCATATTTCGCGTAGTGATTATGATATTGAAAGGTTAATAAAAATCATAAAAGAATTTAAGGCCAGATATCAGCTTGATGTTTATATGGAACCAGGTGAAGCAATAGCCTTGAATGCCGGTATTCTTGTTGCTGAAGTGCTCGATACTTTCAATAATGGTATGGAAATAGCCATATTAAATACCAGTGCTACCACACACATGCCAGATGTTCTTGAAATGCCATACAGACCAGCAATACTAAATAGCAACGAACCCGGTAAAAAGCAATTTACTTATCGCTTAGGAGGCCCGTCTTGTCTGGCCGGTGATGTAATCGGAGATTATTCATTCGACAAGAAACTGGAAATTGGCGATAAACTGATTTTTGGCGATATGGCACATTACTCCATGGTAAAAACAACCACTTTTAACGGAGTAAATCTGCCTTCGATATATATTTACAATTCAGAAAAAATCGACACCCAACTGGTTAAACACTTTGGATACGAGGATTTTAAAAACAGACTGTCATAAAACAAAATATAAAGGGCGACTTTTGGGGCCGCCCTATGTAATACAATGCAATGGTACCAATTTGATCAAAAACCCGTAATCAATATCAATGCCTGCACCATACATTCAAACGCCAAAACTATAGATTTGTTCTGTTTCTTACGGTTTTTGATATCTGTTTTTGATAAATGGGCCATATTAATTTATTAAACTCATATAAATTAAACACTTAAGAAGAAGTGCAAAACTTTTTTTTTAATGTCAAAGCACATGTTTGAGGAAATAAAATCTATACAATTCAGAAAAGTTATTGATACTGCCTAAGAGTTTTCCTTTAACGAATCAATAAGTGCAAAATACCTTTGCCAAAACTCCGGAATACATCTACTTGCAATACTATTGGGTGAGTTTTCTAAAAACACAATTCCAGTTTTTAATTCGGGACAAAAAGCTATTTCAGCCTTATATCCTTGCACATAACCACCATGATATACAATATCATAACCAAGATACTTGTATATTCTCCATCCCAGACTATAATGTCTGTCATCTACTTTTCCCCAATGATAGGTATATCTGCGCTTAAGAGGTGTGTAAACAGATGGAGTTGCAATCTGCTGTAACAATTCACTATTCAAAACATTTTGTTCATATCCAAGCAGAGCTTTTAACCATTTACTCATATCAGATATACTGGCATTCACACCAGCGGCGGGCGATACATTATAATAACCCGAATTCAGCTTTAGCGGAGAATACCCTCCACTTACCGGGGTATGAGGAAAGGCAAAATTTGAATCGCCTGTTAAACCTTCGAAGCTAAGCGTGGCATCTTTCATCCCTAATGGAGTAAATATATTTTTCTTAACATGAAAATTATATCCTTCCCCTGTTTGTACCTTTAAAATAGTATCTATAAGGCTAAAAACGGCATTCTGGTATGCATAAACCTCTCCTGGTCTGGCAGAAATATCAACTTCAACGAGCCGGTTTATGATTTCCGACATAGGTATATCGGCTTCAACCAGATTATCGTATGCATGAGGTATTATACCTGATGTATGATTTAAGGTATGTCTGATATTCATATTACAAGTGTTAACAGAATCTTTTAATTGAAAACCGGGTAAAAAATATTTTACCGGTTGTTCTAAATTAAAAATACTGTCTTGTTCAGCAATTAAACCTAAAACTCCGGCAAATCCTTTCGAAACCGAAGCCAATCTAAAAACTGTATGAATATCTACTTTGCCTGACTCACCAAATTTTCTGAAACCATAAGGTTCCATTAATAATACCGAATCATGACTTATTATCGCAACAGCAGCACCAACTGTTTTGCTGGAATCTAATTCTGAGAATAAATAGGATTTATAGGCATCAATTGTTTCACTGTGATAATCCGGCAGTTTGTTTATAACTGAGTATAAATCTACCGGTAAATTATACCCAAACTTTCCGTTAAAACTTGTGAAGCCAAATAAAACAATAAATAATATAGTATTGATATAATGCCTTTTCATTTTCTTTTCATACAGGTATTATACATATTCATTATAAAACTAGAACATTTTTATGGTAAAATGCAAACTAAGTTTTTCACAACGCCAGGGTTTAATTAATTTTAAGCTTCATTAACACATAAATTATGAAACTCCATTTTCACTCACCGGTACTTTTCACACATAATCTTAACGAGATGAAAGATTTTTATATAAACATTTTAAATCTGAATATTGTTGACGACTTTGGGGCATGCGTATTTCTTTCAGGAGGACTGAGCCTTTGGACACCCGACGATAAGCATCCCATTTCGGAATATATTAAAAAAAATAAGCTTAAGGAGCAGAACAACCAGTTGGAACTCTGTTTCGAGACTGAGAATTTCAACGAAGTGCTGCATACTATTTCTGATAAGAAAATTAACTATCTGCATTACGAAAAAACCGAAACCTGGGGACAAAAGACAATTCGGTTTTTTGACCCTGACAACAACCTGATTGAAATCGGTGAATCAATTCCTGCTTTTGTCAAACGCTTATATTCCGAAGGATTAAGTCTTGACGAAGTTTCTGAAAGAACCGGAGTAGCCCTTACTAAGGTTAAAGAATATTGCCATTGATTTTTTGTTGTGAGCTGCTCAGTTTATAGTACTTTTACCGAAAATTCGCAGGTATGGCTGGTGTAAGAATAACTATAGTAAGGCATGGAGAGACGGTGTGGAATAAATCATTTCAACTACAGGGTCATCAGGACAGTCCGCTAACTGAAAGCGGCATAAAACAAGCCGAGTTATTATCGGGAACGATAAACTCCAGAAACTTCGATTGTATTGTAAGCAGTGACCTTCCAAGAGCGATAAAAACCGCTGAAATATTAAATAAAAACCTGAAACTGGATATTACTTATAACAGTGGATTGCGCGAAAGAGCCTTTGGCGTAATGGAAGGACTTAAAAGAGAAGTGATTAAAGAAAAATACCCCGAGGTTTACAATGCCTATATGCAAAGGGATGCCGAATTTCAAATTCCAAACGGAGAAAGTTTAGTACAGTTTAATGCACGGGTAATTCAAACATTTGATGAATTAAATAAGAAATACAAACATAAACACATTCTTGTTATTGCTCATGGTGGTGTTCTTGATTGTGTTATCAGGCATATTTTTCGACTAAAACCCGATGACCTAAGATGCTTCTCGGTCTATAATACCTCGGTAAATACAATAAAAATCGAAAACTCTGTGTGGATTCTCGAAGAATGGGGTAATATGGAACACATGCAAGGTGCTAAAGTTTTGAATGAGTTCAACTAATTATCTGATTAACTGTTTTTTATAATATTATAAAAAAAAACTACTCACCCTCACTTCATATTAGAAAAAAAATTATCTTTACTTTGTATTAGATCGAATAGAATCTAAGCTTACCTCTTAGCTCTGCTCTGTCTAAACTATTATCAATCAATTATTTATTTATTTATTTTTTTGTTTTATTATGAACATTTTTATTGCTAAGCTAAGTCCGAGAATGACGGATGAATCGCTTGAGTCGCTGTTTTCTAAGTTTGGTACTGTAGAGTCAGCAAAAGTTATTATGGACAAAGAAACCGGCAGATCAAAATGCTTTGGCTTTGTCGAAATGCCCAACAATGAAGAAGCAAACGATGCTATTTCTCAACTCAACGAAGTTGAAGTTGACGATAGTACAATTGTTGTAAAAGAAGCTCGACCAAGAGAGCAAAGAAGTGGTGGTGGCGGAGGTCAGCGCCGCAGAAGTTTTGGTGGCGGAGGCGGACAGCGCCGCGACTATAATAGAAGAGACTATTAATCTTCTTTACAGATATTAAAAAAAAGCCCTTTTCAGGGCTTTTTTTATGAATAAACTGCAGCAGCAGTTTTAATTTTAAAGGCAGGTTTATAAGCCAGATTCTGTATCCCAAATCCCAATAATTACCGGGAAAGGGCTTCTGTCATTTATCTCTGCGATCTACCCCCCGGCAGAGAGCGGGCAGCTCTTAACGCCGGTATACATGATCTTGCAACATGCAAGGTGAACAGCACGTAATGTCGCCATCACGCCTGGTAGGCTCTTACCCTACCTTCTCACCCTTATCCGCCAGCTGGCAGACGGTTATTTTCTTCTCCACTTCTGTAACCTTTCGGCTACCTTTCTTTCGAAAGTGCATTGCCCTGTGTTGTCCGGACTTTCCTTCCTTGTTTGCCAAAACTTCAGCAAAGGCGAACCTTCCTTATCTCAACAAACAAGAACGACAGAACAACCTGCCAATATTTTAATTATTTAAATGAAACCATAGTTGCTCCATAACCATATTCTTTAAATGAAGCATCCTGGTATTTTAAATCAGGATATTTTCTATCCAGTTTATTCCGAAGATCGTGTTTTAGTTTTCCGTTACCTACACCATGTATAAAAACAATGCGTTCGGCTTTTGATCTCAAAGCTGTTTCAAGTGCAGTTTCAAATCTGCCCATCTGTATATCTACAATCTCGCCATTTGACAAACCGGCAAAGTCATCAACAATAGCTTCGATATGCAAATCAACTTCTTCCGGGCCGTTTGGAACCCTTTTTTTTGCCTGGAGTTTAACTTCTTTTTTGCTTTTCTCCTCTGCTACCTTAATAAAATCGCTTTTACTTAATTGTTCAACTGCCTCTTTCAGATCGGCTTCTTTATAATCAAAAATATAAGCTTTGTTATTGAAGTATTCATTATCGGAAAAAACAGCAGCTTTATAAAAGCTTATATCATCAACAGTAAAGAGTTTATTTAAGGGTGGCTGGGGATCGTAAAGTCCTTCCTTGAAAAAATAAGCCTGTAATTTTATTTCCTTTATTTTACCCAGACCCGATTGTGTATATTTCCTTACAAGCTGTTTTGTGTCGGGCTCAACAACTCCCTGATCAACAAACTCAAAAACATGTGAGTCGTTATGCGAAACAATAAACTGTAAAGAAAAATTGCTGTCATTAATAATATATAACATAAGGTCGCTCACGTGAAGCAACTTATCGTTCTCCGGAACAATGGCCAGCAATACCTGACCTTTAAATTCTTTGTATCTGTAGTCCTCAGTCTTTATCTTTACAACAGGTGCATCTTCCTCTTTGTTATTCTGCTTTGAACCCAAAGATTCCGGGCCTACCTCTGAGATATCGAGTAAAATTTCATTGGCCAGAACCGGAATTTCAAAACCATCATCGGTTTCAACAGATACAGTTTTATCATCAACATAGGCAACAATAACTCCTCCGCCTACGTCATTTAAAAATCTAACCTTATCGCCTATCTTATAATTCATAATTCTAATTTCTCGTACAAAATTAGTTATTTTTGCGAGCTCTCAATAAATGAATTTTGACGCATCCGATAATAAAAATAAAAGATTACAGTTATGCGCTCCCCGAAAACCGGATTGCAAAATATCCTCTGGAAAAAAGGGATGAATCTAAACTTCTTCTTTATGCTCCCGAAAAGGAAATAACCCATACTGTTTTTCACGATATCACAAAACAACTACCAGAAAAATCACTGCTGGTTTATAACAATACAAGAGTTATTCATGCCAGGCTGAAATTCCGAAAGAAAACCGGCGCCTCTGTTGAGATTTTCTGTCTTTCTCCCTACTTGCCGGTTGATTATCAGCAGGCCTTGTCTTCAACCGAAAAATGCCAATGGGAATGCCTGGTTGGTAATATGAAGAAGTGGAAAGATGAAGACCTTGAACTCACTATTACCATTAATAATTTACCAGTTACTCTTTTAGCTCATAAAACGGAGGCCTCGCAGAAAAACAATCCTGTAATTGAATTCTCATGGGACAAGGATTTTAGTTTTGCTGAACTTTTACAAAACTGCGGTACGATACCTATCCCTCCCTATTTGAACCGCGAAAGCGAAGAGTCTGATTCAACAAGATATCAGACCATTTATTCTGAATTGGACGGTTCTGTTGCCGCCCCTACTGCCGGATTACATTTTACTACTGAGGTTTTGAATAAACTAACACAAAGGAATATAAATGCAGAAGAATTAACCTTACATGTAGGAGCAGGTACTTTCATTCCCGTAAAAGCTGATAATGCCCGTGAGCACCAGATGCATGGTGAAAGAATATTTATTACCCGTAAACTGCTTCAGAAAATTATTACTTCTGAAGGACCCATTGTTGCAACGGGAACAACCAGTTTGAGAACACTCGAAAGCCTTTACTGGATAGGTGTTAAAAGCAAGCTGAAAATGAATATTAACTGCCTGAATCAATGGGATTGGGAAAATACACCTTCGGAATTCAGTGTGGAAGAAGCGCTTAATGAACTCCTGATAAAAATGGATGCTGAACAAACAGATGAAATCAGTGCAACTACAGAGATCATGATTGTGCCAGGCTACGAATTTAAAATTGTTAAGGGACTTATTACAAATTTTCATCAGCCACAAAGTACCTTATTACTGTTAATTGCAGCATTTGTAGGCGAAAGATGGAAGGAAATATATTCCTATGCCCTGGAAAATGATTTTCGGTTTCTGAGTTATGGCGACAGCTCTTTGTTACTGAGGTAGATAATGCTTATTCTCTTTTTAACACTATAAAACCACTGTACTGCTCATTCTGTAACACTGTTAAGCTATACCAATAAGTACCGCTATGTATCGGATTTCCGTTGTTATCTCTTCCATCCCAGTTGTTCTGGTAATTGTCGGTTTTATATAGTATTTGGTTTTTATCGTTAAAAACTACCAGTTCAGTGAGCTCTGGTAATCCATCAATTACCAGGTAGTCATTCATGCCATCGCCATTCGGTGTTATAATATTAGGAATTTTAAGCTCAATTGTTTCAATAACGGTAACCGCCTGTTCACAGGTAGCTTTATTTCCATATTTATCGGTAGCTGTCCAGGTTACATATGTTGTGCCGACTGGAAATAAACCATTTGAATTATTCGAAACGAAAACATTGCCATTATTATCGTAAACTGTAGGGGTATCAAGAGATACAGTGGTATAATTCTCGCCGTACAATGTGTTTACATATATATCATCAGGACAATAGATTTCAGGAGCTTCTTTATCAGAAACGAAAACCAGCTGACTGCACTGTGCAGAGTTTCCTGAAGTATCAATAGCTGTCCAAACAACCTCAGTTATTCCAATTTGAAAAGTATCAGATGTGTTTTTTGCCAAAAAATCTACATATACATTATCCCTTGAATAGGGTTGAGTAAGACTGTCAACTGCATAAGGCTTTCCCGGTTCTGTATTTAATTGAATATCTGGCCCACACTTTAAAAAGGGTGGCTCAATATCAAGAACAGATACATGTTGCATGCATGTTGAACTATAGCCTGCGTTATTTATTATTTCCCAGTTAATGTTATATTCGCCAACCCAAAAAGTGTCTGGAATATTGGCTATAATTGTATCTATACCATATCCATCAAGTACTTTGGGTGCACTAACAGAAACGCGGGCATAAGGTAATCTGGAAAGAGTTGAGCTTACAATATCCCCGGGACATTCTATAACAGGATTCGTAATGTTCCCGTTAAGAAATAAATCGGAAGTGTCTGTGCAGCCAACCTCATTTTTAACAACCAGCCTGTAATAACCATCGGCATCAGGGGTTAAAGTTGAGGTTGTAGCCCCTTCAATAGTATCAAAATTATAAAACCACTGGTAAGAACTAAACTCCCCGGAAGAAAGACTTGTTCCATCGTATTGAACATCTACCTCAGGAGCTTCGATACTCATACTGTCCATAAAAGCAATTGCGTTTGCCCAAAATCTATCTTGATCATTCACAATATTCTGGCCAATTGACAAACCTCCCAATTCAGTAAAAACATCTGTATCAGCACAAATTAAATCCAATGTTGTGCAATCGACAAATAAAGTAGGCTTATTATATCTGTCTGTAGCCAAAATTACAACATTATCTGTTAGCCCATTAAAATATCCTTGAGCCATTCCTCCTTGAGTAACATTTGTAACTTCGCCAAAAGGTCCATTATATAGTTTTGTCGTTTTTCCAAAATCAGTAGGTGTTAATTCCAAGGCAACAGCAGCACCAAAATCATATCTACGCATTTCATATCCCCATTTATAACCTAAATTTTCAAAAGTCCTATCAGAATCAACCTGTTCAGCAATTATCATTTTCCCACCTCTTTTTGACCATTCATATAAAGAATCTACTTCAGATTCAGTAAAAGGTACAAAACTTGGGTCAGTAGTAATAAACCAACCAAAGAAGAAAATATCTATACCATCGACAGAGGTTATTTGCTCTAAGCTGCCCGATGTATAATAGGAATTGAAAATATTTATGTTCTTTGGATACGTTCCGGTATCGCTAAAATTCTCCGGATTAAGCAATTTGAATCTTGAAAGTACCATATGACTTCCATCCAGCGTATATCCATGATCCATTCCTCCCATTTGTCTGGCTGAAGAAACAGAATGAATGTTTATTGTCTGGCTATATCCCAGGTTTTGTAAATATATAGTGCCTATTAATGCAAGTATTCTGAGATATTTCATGGTAGATAACTAGTAAATATTCGTTGTATTCCTGTTAACTCCCAGGTTTTTACCTATTGTAATGCCATGGGTGTTTTCTGTATAGCTATTCAGTTCACTGTTTACATTCGCAAATGTATAAGCCAGGTAGAATGATTTATACATTCTTAATGCTACAGTAATTTTCATCTCAAAATCCTTGTAATAACTAAACCTCAACCAGCCATATTTTACAAGGTATAGCTTTGCATTATAATCGAAATAATTTTCAGATTCCTCAAAATCGCGGCTATAAGTAATAGATGGTTCAAGGGCAAATAAATTACCAGCCGGGAAAAACCTGTAGCCACCTACCGCATAAAAGTTTCTTGGCGATTCATTCTCAACAGTTGACTCAATAGAAGTGTTAAAAAGTTTAGTAGAGGATACTCCTGCGAAATACTTTTTGCTATAGTAAAACAAGCCAAAACCTGCATTTGCAGAAAGCTGGCTTTCAAAATCAACTAATGGATCACCAGGATCGCGGGGTTTAATATCTGAGTTATTTACCCCATAGTGGTTAAAGACACCTGACATACCTAAGGATAAGTTGCTATTTTTGGTAATGGGTATGTGGTAGCTGTAAGCTAGTAAGAAACTAATTTCCCTGAAAGGCCCATAATTATTAGAATATAAACCTCCCCCTACTCCAATACGCTCCAATGATTTAAACTTCGAATCATTCACAAACATTTTTGGATTATAAAAATCAAAACTTCCAATTCTAAACTGACCAGAAGCATGAGTAGTAACCGGTGCCTGGTTAATATTTGTCCATTGCTTGGTATGGGTAATGGTTGCTTTTGTTAGAAAATCTGCTCCACAGGTAGCAGGATTAATTAACATGGGATTAAGACTAAAATCCCGGTTTGTGAAGGATATTTGAGAATATCCCCTTACACAAATCAGCAACATGAAAGAATAAAATAAATATGGAACAAAATATCTATTCTTAACAATATATTGTATATCGAATAATTTCATATTTTGTTCCACTATTTTATTTAACTCGGTTTTTAGTGATAAAAATAATACTAAGATTATTGAATAATTAATTTTCCACTTATAATATTACCAGAATCTAAGATAATAGTACAGATATAAATTCCCGGGTCATCAATAACATCTCCAATTACAAATTCACAACTATTTATTGTGCTATTGTGTACTATCATGCCTTGCAAGTTGCAAATTACAAATTGGCTTCCTAATAATTGAGAATCAAAACTTAATACTGAACTTTGATTTACTGGATTTGGAAATTTAATAAAATCATTCTGTTTTAAAGTATTTGTGTTTGAAAAATAAGCAAGAATATAATCTCTGGCAATACATCCAACAGAATCAATAATTGTAACAGTAAAATGAGTGTTTTCTATTGGATAAGCCCATGGTTCTTCAATTTCAGGGTTCGAAACATATTCTTCGGGTTCCCAGTGAAAAGTAAATGGTGGAATACCCTTACTTAGTCCATTACAAATATATAACTGTACAGAATCTGATTCGGTAATTATTATTGAACAGACTAACATAGCGCTAGATGAAATATTTGACATAGCTATTACGATTGAATCTACAGCAGTTTGACTTTCTGTATCAGTGACCGTTAGCTCAATTGTCATAAATCCGTTGAAGAAATCACCCATTTCCATATTAAAAACAGGGTTTGCGGATTGTTTATCACTGAGAATATTATTGTTGTAATCTTCAATATCGAAATCAAAACTGCCATTTAAAGCAACAATTTCCCAAGAATAAATATAAGGCTCAGTACCACCTGAAGCTGTTGGAGTGCCACCTATTGTATCATAAAATTGAGGTATACATAAAATAAGAGTATCAAAACCAGCATTTGCTGTAAGCTGTGAAAAACTTTTAAGAACAGGTAAACATAGTAAAACTATAAATATGTATTTCATGCGTTTATGAATTAGCTTAATAATTTTGAACACATGGATCAGGTGTAATCTCTAGGATTGAGCCAAGGCTAATTTCAAAGTTTGGGCCTAATATTGTTTCATTACCCGAAATTAGTTTTATAGTATATCCTCCTCTATATATTTTACTTGAAATATTAAGAGACTTCTGAGCTCTTATTGTTAATATCAAATATAAACATATTAATAATAATGGAGATGTCTCGACCATATGAGGCAACTCCAATTTTTAAGTTTTATGGATTAAAGTTTGGCAAATTGCCAGCTAATGTTGATTTTGGACTATTAACGCTAGCTATTCCTGCCTCTAATGTTGAACCAACTTCAAATGAACAATTAATATCAAATACTAGTGAATTTCCAGCCTCTAATTTTAAATTACCCCCACTTGAAACAGTTAAATTTGATACTGAAATATTATTTCTAGCTTTATGTACTTCTGATTCAGAAATTGTTCCACTAACAAGAGCTGAATAGTTTCCTGAGTAGTTTTCAATATTTCCCGTAATTTGGGTAACTAGCCATAAATTCATTTGAGGTGTTAGTTCCGTATGTACCAAATTGTCCTGATCTTCTTTCCACCAGATGTCATCAAAAGGAGTTTCTAATAATATTTGATTCTTTGTGTAATCTGACACGTCTAAAAGTTTATCATTTGTATTCAAACAAAGTGAGCTTATTGTAGGGACAAAGCACAAATAATCATTATAATAACCAAGTATATCAACATCAAAACCATTCATCGTCAGTAAGACATCATGAATAACTTTAATCCATGGATACTTACCTCCTGGGCTATGATCAAGAGGTCTCTGATGGTTATTTAAACTATATAAAACGTTACCATCACTATCAGTAGCATCACAGAGATCTGCATGTTGAAAGACACAAACCTCCTTATTGTTTAGAACAGTGTTATCTGTACCAGGGGATGTTATTAACTGAAATGGAAGACCAACAGGGATACCACTTATGCTCGTTCCAACATAAAAGATTATTGCTGAATTACCTGAATAGCTTACACTGTTATTTACACCTTTCTGCAATTTGCCATTATAACTACCATCCGAAATTGCTATTTTCTTACAATTTTTTGGAAATCCTAGTGCATTAGTCATTGAGTTCAGTTCATTATAGAAACTTGTATGAAATTCATCAGGGCCAGATACTCCATCTGTAATATAAGAAGCATGATCATTCATCAGTTGTAATGTTCCTTTTGCCATATAAGAGGCATATAGTTTTAATAATCTTTCTTCTCCAAAACAAGCAGCAGCAAAACCTAAAACTGCTATATCTTGTAATAAAGCTTGGACACAGAGAGGAGCATTAGCACCTTTATGTGGCGAATCAAAACTAATAAATAGATTTGTATTATGAGGAATGTTATTATTCTCCAAATAATTCAAAGCATATCGGCAAATGATGCCTCCAAGGCTAACACCCATCACAACATTCTCCTCTAAGTTTGACTTTTGTTCATTTATGAAAGTTATAAACTGAGCAAAGGCTATTGCATTTGGCTGAATTGCTGCTTCAGGAGCACCTAAATTAAAAGTTATAATATCATAACCTAAACCTCTAAGATCTTCCCCTGAAAGACCATCCCTATTAATATATTTATTATATATTGTTTGTGGATCCTCAGTATGAAAGATATCATATCCTTCGCATATAATTATTGGCTTTTTTACATCAAGATAGTTACAATCAGTATTAAGACTTGGGTCATTAGTTCTGTAGAATATTTTATAATTGTAATCAACAGATAAATTATTATAATTAATTCCTAATTCACTATTTTCATAAGTAATATTAGTACTAAACAATTTTTCACATTCCTGTGAGTTACTATGCACAAATATTCCCAATAGAATATTGAGAATAATTATTTTCTTGTTTAAAAGCTTATCTACTTTTAAGGTCAAAACGGCCTTCTGTAATATATAATTTTTCATTGGTTTCTACATTTTTTGCAGTATAACTAAAGGTTCCTGATATAATTTCCTGTATAGTGTCAATGTGACTAACTATTAGATTATGAATGAATGATGTGTCAAGATGATAGGAATTGTCATTGTAATATATAACTGAACTTTTAATAGAGTATGTCATTGTTTCTGTTACATTCTCGATATTAATAACAAGAAATACATCATCAAATTCATCCTTTTCGTTAGCTATTCTGTTTGTTTCTACAGTAAACAGATAATCCGGATACTTGGGATATTCAAATATTATTTCTGAAGTAAATGACAAATCCCTTATCTCAGGAATATAAATCTCATCGTTTATATAACATCCAAATGTATTTTCTCCAGTAGTTGTGATTTCTGGAAGACTTGTTGGTACTTCTGGCGCTTCACAACTTTTTAAGAAAATTAATACTGTAGCAATTAGAAAGATATTCTTTATTATATTATTAGAATTCATTTCTAGTTAGTTATAATCATTGTATCAGTTCCAATAATACTACCATCGGCAATGAGAGCAAACTTGTACATACCGGGAGATAATTCATTTGACTGAATTTTTACAAAACTCTCATACCTGTCCGTAATCTCAATATTCTTTATTTGCTTACCCTGCAAATCATAGATATAAAAATTTGCCTTGTTTATGGTAGATGGTAAATTGTATGAAATGGTTGCTTCTTCATTAAAAGGATTTGGTTTACATGCTCCAAGCCAGGCCTCTTCGCTTGTTACTAATGCTTCCTCAGATTCTTCAGTACTTTTTAGCTTTTTAATATTGTCAGATTTTAATATCTCTATTTCAGCCTGTTGTTCTTTTAAAGCCTCAACTAATATAGGGATAATGGCTATATAATTGACTCCATAAATATCAGTTGAGTCATCATATATAACCGCTTCTGGTATAATTATATTTAAATCCTGAGCGACAAACCCAAGTTTGTTTTTTCTTTCTTTATCAAGCTTCTCACGATATTTTGTATCATACTTAGAAATACTATCGTTAAAAACATATTCAGGCTTTATATCATAGCTGATACCCTGTATTTGTGATATTTTTTCAAGTGCTCCTGTAATATTTTTAATATTCTCCTTTGTACGCTTATCTGACTTAATATAAAAACCTGTTGCCCACATCTGATCAAATGCCAAATCTATTGTTCCCACTTGACATTTAAGATCTACTGTTGGAACTATTACTCTAGTATAATATCCTTGGTTAATTTTAATTCCTGCGTAGGAATTGTTTTGAAAATAAACGTTACCGTTAACAGTTAATGGATACGTTGAGCTGGGTGTAGTCAGTATTCCTATACGTTGATTATACGAACTTAGAATCCATGTAGACCCTACCATTAAATTGTATGAAGGATTCGGGCTATAGCCTCCAATACTTACAGTTCCAGAACTCCCAACCTTTAATTGGGCATGTAAACTTAAACTAGAAAGAAAGAAAGAAAGAAAGAAAGAAATGCAACATTTCTACATGTTTTGCAAGTTTTTTGAGAGAAGTTTTTGAAATTTTTCATTGAGGGTTTGTTTTAAGAATTTAATTAATATGTTATCATATATATGTTCCTTGAGCTATTGAAATGTCAACTCTAAAAAGCAAGTTTTTGACGAAAATATCGTTATTTTTATTTTGTTTAAATAAACATATACAGATATGTGATTGTTTTACTGGTAATTATATCTTAAAACCCCTGTGCGATATTAAAGCGGCACAGTGTGTTAATAATCATTAGAAGTATACCACAAATAATCATCAAAAGTATACCACTTACTTTCCCCAGTCTTAATTCTTTAGTAGCGTAG
>JAFGOZ010000150.1 GCA_016926235.1 Bacteroidales bacterium
ACAACATCCCGGCTATCGGGTTTGTGAACGAAATGAAACTGTTCCACAAGGATGGAACAATCATCCCGTTCCAGGTTGAAATCTTAAAAATCTGGGTAAACGGCGGGTTGGAACTGGGCAACCACACGTATTCTCATCCCGACTGCAACAAGGCATCTTTTGCCGAATACGCTAAGCAACATTTTAATAATTTATTTCGCATTCAAAAAAAATAATTAGATTTGCAAATTCTAACACTGTTAGATAATATAACATTTCTAATGGGACACATAGAACGCAGACAAAAAGAAAGAGAGGGGATTCGTAAAAGCATCATGGATACTGCATTAGATATTGCGGTTTCAGAAGGTTGGCGTTCTGTTACAATCCGTAAAATTGCCGAAACAATTGAATATACACCACCGATAGTATATGAGCATTTTAAAAACAAGCAGGATCTTTTTAATGAACTGATCCTCATGGGGCATCGCATATTGCACAAAGGAGACGATCTGGCAAAACAATCCGGGTCTGACCCCAGAAAAATTTTGTTACTGCTATCTGTAAACCATTGGGACTTTGCCTTTAAACACAAAGAGCTTTATCAGCTCATGTTCAATTTTAACAGACCCGTTCCAAATGATGAAATTGAGAAGCTTATTGCTCCGATTAAAGATTTGTTTTTTGAACTGACCAATAATAGAGAATTGGCAGAAGAACTAATGTTTAACTGGATATGCTTATCGCATGGCTTCATTTTTATCACCATGCAGATGGGATTACCGTCAGGATTAATTGAAATCTCACCAAAGGATTTATTTATGAAAGCTGTTGAAAGATTTTTGATGAACATTTAGTTTTTTTGCCTTTAACATAACATTGTAAGAATAATTAACGGTGATAGATTATGAAACGAACGATGAAAATGAATACACTTTTTATTGGAAGCCTCGCTCTCGCCCTGCTGTTTCCATCATGCCAGAATAAGAGGTCAGAACAAATGCCGCCTGTTGAAGTAAAGTCGTATCCGGTTCAGTTACTTGAACCTCAAAATATAGAATTACAATCGGTTTTTCCTGCCATATTAAAAGGCCTGGAGGATGTTGAATTAAAGCCAAGAGTTGAAGGATTTATAGAGGCTGTATATATTGATGAAGGAACAGAAGTAAAAAAAGGGCAACCCTTGTTTAAAATCAATTCACCTTCTTCGATTAAAGCACTTGAGGAAGCCCAGGCTCAATATAATACGGCAAAACTCAATGTTGAAAGGATGCGTCCGCTTGCCGAAAAGAAAATTATCAGCAAAGTACAACTCGATTCCTACCAGAACGCTCTTGATGCTGCAAAAGCAGCACTTGAACAGGCCAAAGCAACATTAGGTTGGGTCACTGTTACCAGTCCGGTTGATGGTATAATCGGAACAATTTCATACAGGCTTGGAAGTTTGGTTAACAGCAACAGTATCTTAACAACTGTCTCCAATACCTCAAAATTAGTCGCCTATTTTTCGATGAACGAAAAAGAGCTTTATGAATTTTTACTCAACCTGGAAGGCAAAACAAAAGATGAAAAAATCAACAGCATACCGGATGTGAAATTCAGAATGCCGAATGGAATCCTGTACGAAGAACCGGGTCGGATTGAAACCATATCCGGTATGGTGGACCCGGCTTCAGGGACTGTCAGTTTAAGAGCCTTTTTTCCTAATAAGAATGGAATACTGCTTAGTGGAACAAGTGGCAATGTCATTGTTCCGAAATATATGAAAGAAGCATTGGTTATTTCTCAGAAATCAACCTTCAGCCAGCAGGATAAAATATTGGTTTACAAGGTACAAGCGGACTCCACTGTTCTTGATGCCATCAGGGTAAAATCAACGCCTGATGGTTTGCATTATGTGGTACTTGAGGGATTGGAGAGAGGTGATCAGATTGTAACGGATGGCATAGCGACATTACGAAACGGGCAAAGAATAAACATTCAATAAATTAAGAGGAATAGGCATGCTTAAAACATTTATAGAACGACCTGCTCTTTCAACGGTCATTTCAATAATTATTGTTGTATTGGGTATCATCGGCATTTATTCTTTGCCGATAGAACAATACCCCGACATTGCTCCCCCAACCATAAGGGTTTCGACTGTATACAGCGGAGCCAACGCAGATGCGGTATTGAATAGTGTTATTATTCCCCTCGAAGAACAAATAAATGGGGTAGAAGGAATGACCTATATGACATCTACAGCAACCAATGGGGGATCAGCTTCCATCAATGTTTATTTTGAACAAGGTAGTGACCCGGATATGGCAGCCGTTAACGTACAAAACAGAGTTTCTCAGGCCTCTTCGTTATTGCCTTCTGAAGTAACCCAAAACGGTGTAACAGTTCAAAAACAACAAAACAGTAATATCATACTCATTCAGCTTAAGTCAACAAACCCTGATTATGATGATAAATTCATTCAGAATTATGCGAATATAAATCTCATCCCTCAGTTAAAAAGAATCAAGGGTGTTGGTGATGCGCGCGCACTTGCATCAATTGATTATTCCATGCGGATATGGCTCAGGCCTGATATTATGAAGGCTTATAACCTTACCACCACTGAAGTAATATCAGCTTTACAGGATCAGAATATAGAAACCGCACCCGGAGAATTAGGGGTGCAAGGCAAACAATCCTTTCAATATGCATTAAGATACACAGGACGACTGAAAACATCGGAAGCGTTTGAAAATATTATTATACGCTCTGACGATTCCCGGATTATTAGGTTAAAAGATATTGCAATGGTTGAATTGGGCGTACAAACTTATGCCATGCATACGCTGAGTGGTAATGACCAGGCAATACTTTTCGGAATTAGCCAGATTGCAGGCTCTAATGCAAGAGAAATCATTGAACAGGTTAAGCAGGCAGTCAGCGAAGCTTCCAAAAATTTTCCTCCCGGAATTGAATATGCCTATCACATGGACTCCAGTGAATTTTTAAATGCGTCAATTAACACAGTTCTCAAAACACTAGTCGAAGCTTTCCTTTTGGTATTTCTTGTTGTTTTTATTTTCCTGCAAAGTTTCAGGGCAACGTTAATTCCCGCTGTTGCAGTTCCTGTTGCTATAATAGGCACATTCTTCTTTCTATCGCTATTTGGATTTTCAATTAACCTGCTCACACTATTTGCCTTAATACTTGCAATAGGTATTGTAATCGACGATGCGATTGTTGTTGTGGAGGCGGTACACGCAAAGTTGGACGCAGGGGAAAAGGATGCAAAAATAGCAACAATAGACGCTATGCGCGAAATTGCCCCCGCAATTGTTTCAATTACTCTTGTTATGGCTGCTGTATTTTTACCCGTAAGCTTCATTAGCGGAACAAGCGGTATGTTTTTCAAGCAGTTCGGACTCACCCTGGCAATTGCCATCCTTCTTTCCGCTATCAATGCTTTAACGCTGAGCCCTGCTCTTTGTGCACTTTTCCTGAAACGCGACCCTATTCCGGAAATTAGAAGAAAAAACAGCATCAAAAGATTTTTCTACCTTTTTAACATCGGCTTCAGTGCAATTACCAACAAGTATCGACTATCTGTCAAGTTCTTAAGTAAAAAAAGTCACCGATGGATTTCTGTTGCTTTGGTGTTTCTATTTTCATTCATGCTCTTGGGATTAATGAAAATACTGCCAACCGGATTTATTCCTCAGGAAGATAGCGGTGGTGTTACAGGTATCATAACGCTAGCCCCGGGAACATCCCTTGAGAGGACAGATAGTCTGACCAAACAGGTAGTCAGGTTAGCCGAATCTATTCCAAATGTTGAAAATGTAACCAGTTCAACAGGTTTCAACTTCATTAACGGCTCAGGCAGTTCTTATGCCTTAATCATTATGAAAATGGAACCCTGGGATAAAAGAAAAATAACTGTGAATGACGTTGCTGCAATATTAAAAAGTAAAACCGATTCAATAACAAATGCAACATTTATGTTTTCCGGAGCTCCTACTATCCAGGGATTCGGTATCAGTAGTGGCGTAGAGATAAGGATGCAGGATAAAACCGGGGGGGATATGGATGATTTTTATTCGGTGACAACTGAATTTTTGAACAAACTTCAGAAACGCCCGGAAGTAATGGTGGCAATGACAACTTTTGACCCCAGGTTTCCACAAAAGCAAATTGAAGCAAACATTGCCAAAATAAAAGATGCCGGATTGACTTTGAAAGAAGTGATGACTTCACTACAAACCTATGTAGGGAGTATGTATATCTCAAATTTTAATTCGTATGGCAAGCAATACAGGGTAATTGTTCAGGCAGCCCCTGAATACCGGGCCAAATTGGAGGATTTACATGGTTTGACAGTTAAAACCGCAAACGGGACAATGGCTCCTATAACAGAATTTATTACAATAAAGGATATTACAGGTGCTCAGGCTTTAACACGTTTTAATCTCTATACGTCAATGGAAGTAACCGTAATACCTGATTATTCTGCAGGTTACACTACCGGTGATGTTATCAGTGCTATGAAAGAGGTGGAATTACCTGAGGGATACACCTATGATTATTCCGGCATGACCCGTGAAGAAGTAAACAGCAGTAGCCAGACTATTCTCATTTTTGCATTAAGTTTAATATTTGTGTATTTGTTATTGGTGGCATTGTATGAAAGCTATATACTTCCTCTTGCAGTAATATTTTCATTACCGATAGGTCTCTCAGGAGTATTCCTCTTTGTTTTCATTTCTGTGATGAACGGGAGCGGCTTAAGCAACAATATTTATGTGCAAATTTCGCTTATCATGCTTATAGGCCTGCTGGCAAAGAATGCCATTCTGATAGTTGAATATGCAATACAACGCCGCCGGCAAGGCATGAGCATTACAAAAGCAGCTATTAGTGCTGTGGTAGCCCGATTGCGACCCATATTGATGACTTCCTTTGCATTTATTTTCGGATTAATGCCATTGGCTGTTGCTCATGGTGTAGGAGCTGTCGGGAATAAGTCCATTGGTATCAGCGCAATAGGGGGGATGTTCATAGGGACAATTTTTGGCGTATTGGTTATCCCTGGTTTGTTTATTCTTTTCCAGAGCCTGCAGGAACGCTTAAGTAAGCATAAGATTGAGACTATCGATGATGTTGACGATTAATTCATACCCTATGTACAAGATTCAATACAGCAAAATAAAACTACAGATACTGCTTTCTGCTATTCTTCTTTTGGGAATAACTTCGTGTCAAACCTATAAGCATTTGGGTGTTCCACCCTATGCTGACACAGATAGCATTTTCAGGGATGTGGTTAATAGCGACACAACAACCATTGCAGATATTCCATGGGAAGAATATTTCACTGACCTAAAGTTACAGGCTCTAATTGCTGAGGGACTTGAACAAAATATCGACATGCGCATTGCATTAACACGTCTTAAGCAGGCCGAAGCAAACCTTAGTATGGCAAGAGGAAACAGGCTGCCCGATGTTTCGGCAGGTTTTCAGATTGACCATATACGAACCAGTACCGGTGAAAATGGTCGCGATATCTTAGGATATACAACCAATCAAAATTCTCTCGGGTTCTCTGCATCTTGGGAAATTGACTTATGGGGTAAGCTTGCCAATATATCCAGGGCAAAATATGCTGGTTATCTGAATAGCTTCGAATACAAAAATTTAATTCAGACCGAACTCATTGCAAATGTTGCACATGCATATTATAATTTACAGGCACTTGACAGACAATTACAAATAATTAATGAAACAATTGTTTTGTTGCAGGAAAGCGCTGAAACCATGGCAGCCTTAAAAGAAGCCGGACAGCAAAACGAAGCAGCAGTTGAGCAAAGCAATGCCTTGTTATACAATGCGCAGCTTTCAATGCCGGAATTGGAAAGCCAAATACGGGAACAGGAAAATGCCATATGCCTGCTTCTTGGCAGAAAATCCGGGCATGTTGAAAGAACTCCTTTCGGGGAACAAAAAATTAACACAAACCTGAGTATTGGTATTCCTGCTCAGCTTCTGTCCCATCGTCCTGATGTAAAACAGGCCGAATTAAATGTCCTTGCAGCTTATGCCACCAGTAATGCGGCACGGGCAGGGTTTTACCCATCATTAACCATAAGCTCTGTAAGCTTTGGATTGGCAGCAGGAGACTTTTCCGACTTTTTTAAACCTGAGAATATTGCGGCCAATATTGCTGCGGGACTGATTCAACCTGTTTTTAACAGGAGGCAATTAAAAGGCAACCTGAAAATTGCCGAAGCTCAACAGGAAGAAGCATTGTTAAATTTTCGAAATACTATCTTGCGTGCAGGTCAGGAAGTTTCCGATATATTGTACGCTTATGAATCATCAGTAAAAAAGAACTGGTTCAGGGAAAGACAAATCACTTCATTGACTAATGCTGTTGATTATTCAAAGGATTTACTCATTGCCGGCGAAGCCATCTATACTGAAGTTCTTATTGCTCAACAAAATTTACTGTCAGCCCAGTTAAATCAGGTTAATGATAAAAGGGAACAACTTACATTCAGTGTTAGTTTGTACAAGGCTTTGGGTGGTGGCACAAAATAATTACACTCATCCGACAGCCAGAATAAGCCTGTTCTCAGGTACAGCAATGCAATTCTTGCAACTTAACCTGTGGTTTAGACTTCTGATGCTAAGTTTTCGAGACTATTTGAAGATCAACATGTAAACATCTTATGCATACCCTGAGGTAAAAAGAATGTGATTTTTTTGACCATTTACAAATACTTTTAGTTATAACATTCAATTGCACCAGCGGTATATATTGAATCTTTTTTAAACAGATACATTTGCCTTATAAGATAATTAAATTATGAAATTATATTATGGATAATGAAATAAAGGCTATAATCTTTGATATGGATGGAGTAATCATAGATACTGAGCAACTTTGGAAAAGAGCGGAACATAAGGTATTTTCTGCCATGGGTGTGAACGTGTCCCCTGAATTAAGCGAATTGACTGAATCCATGACAACAGCTGAGGTTACCGAATTCTGGTACGAAAGACAACCATGGAAAAATAAGACTTTGAAAGAGGTAGAAAATGAAGTTATAGACTATGTTAATCTTATGATTGAGCTGGAAGGTGTTGAGATAAAAGGGATTAGAGAGATTCTGCTAGAAATAAAAAATCGCAGCTACAAAATTGGATTAGCCACTAATTCTCCCTGTAAGCTAATTCCGGTTGTATTAAAGAAACTTAATCTTGAAGATTTCTTCGATGCCTTTGTTTCAGCGGAAAACGAAATAAAAGGCAAACCTGATCCCTCGATATATTTATCAGTTGCCAAAGGGTTAAAAATATCTCCGGAATCATGCCTCGTTTTTGAAGATTCGTATTCCGGCCTGATGGCGGCAAGAAGCGCAGGTATGAAAACATTAGCTATCATCCCAGAGGATAAATTGGGTGATTCAAGGTTTGAAATCGCTGATATAAAAATTTGCAATTATTCACAATTCGATATTTCGCTTATAATTTAAACTGTATGAGATAATTACACTGGTCAGGCAGTTGACTCGATTGTGTTCGGTTGTTATTTTTATTTTTATTCAAATTCGATTAATTCAATCGGGGCACCATTATGTTCAATCATTGCAACTCTTGTGCCTTCACCTGGAGAATTCGGAGGCGTTAGTAAATTAAATTCCCGTCTTGCAAGCTCAAAGTCTAAATCATCAACTTCAAAGGCTATGTGCGGTACATTTTTTATCAAGTCGTTAATAGGACTATCCTTATCAAACCTCATCCATTCAATACCATAGGGACTTGTGTCGAATCCGGAAACGTAAAATTTAAACTGAGGCAAATATCTTTCACCAATAATCGTCTTATCCGTTGGTATGCCTATATGATGATAGCGCCAACCCCATTCTGATATAGCTAATGGGGGGTCGCTATCCAGTCTTTTTATGCTCATTTTTGATGTGTATCTGGTCTTTTAACAATTGAACACAACGAATATGTAAATCTTAATGGTATTTATTTCGTTACTAGCAAGCCTAAATTAACCCAATCATTATTATAATCTATCTCTCCCCGTTACTTTTTCCTTAAAGTACACTTTTTGATACCGAAAACATGGATCCTAGGGTTTAAAATGAAGCTAATTAATAAGAAAGCCCTGAGAAAGCCGGATTTTGTTATTAAATTGTTATGAACTTTTTGGAACCGCTCTTTTCAATATATTCGGCTACTTCGTCTGTATCGTCTGAAGTTATTAATTTAATTTTATTTAACGATTTTACCTTTTCCCATAGTAAGTGCTCCTTTGAACTTCTTTCCGGTTCATCAGCTATTAAATAAAAACTATTATCAGTCTCTTTATTGTATTTTTTTTCTATCTCAGTAATCAACGTAATATAATCGGATACCTGGGTATGTATGGTTTTTTCGGTCTTATTAAAGTATAACGACTTAGCACCGGTAAATGCTCCATTTAAACCAATACAATCCATTTCAAATCGAAAATAAAGGCTTGGAATTATCTTATCATCAAAACAGATATTTGTATGTACCCTTTCTTTTACCCTTGACACCAAATTAGTCTCAATTTTTTCAATAAATATTGTTTCCTTGTTATCAGCAACTTTCGATCCTATTTGAATCTCAGAGTCGACAAATAAGCAAAATAGTTTTTCAACATTTTCAGGCGTAACCGTATCGAAAAGGTCAATAGGTTCTGTAAATTGAATCAAATTGTTGCTATATCTGCTCAGGTATCCGAAGTATTCGGAACTAAATAAATGATTATATTCAAACAGCAATGTCTTATTTTCAACTATAAGTTTATTAGCCTCATAAGCTTTATTTGCTATTTGTTTAATAATATAATCTACAAGGGCTGAGTTTTCAGTTAAAAGAGTATGTGCAGTCTTAATCTTATTTTCTGACACTCTGAAGAAAACTCCCGATTGGTCAGCCACAACAATCCCAATGGTAAGCGAATCACCGGCAGATGGATTGGGCGAAACTTTTATTAAACTATAAAATGCTTTCATAACTACAATCTGGTTAAAAATTCATCAAACACTTGTTTGTTGCGTTCTTCATTAAAAAGGAAGTTTTTAAGTGCTTCATGTAAATCAGCCGTAAAAGCAAGTTCCTGAGGTATGTTATTAACAATTTCGTTAAAAAATTGTTGACAACTCCCGATGCAAATGTAAAAATATTCTTTTAATGAGTCTGTCCAAATCCAATCTTGTTTTTTATGATATATGTCAATAATAGATTTGGCAAGGTCTGTATATAAAATATTTTGGTCGTAGGTATTTGTTATACCCATATAAAGATTTCTGTAACTTTGGGAATCAAAAGTAAAAGCGTTATCAATTGCCATTATTTCAAACAATTTAGTGTCCGATACCAAAAGAATATTGCTATTGGTAGGTTTTCTATCGGTATTCTCGACCCAAATATCAAACAGACCTAATTTTACAAGTATTTCGGGATTGGCAATTTTTCTAAGTTCAATTTTCCCCTGGGTTTCGACAAACATATTTAACTCAAAAGAATTGGCTACCCTTTTAGAGCCAAATGTTATTGTATCGTAAAAGTGTTTCTTGTGCCAATGAGAAAGGTTATTTGGCAATCTTTCGGGGACAAGCCTTATGGCAGCTATATCAGGTGTAGGTATTTGCCATAATCTCAGAAGATAATGACAGAGAAATTCATTGAGGATGTTGTAGTCGGGCTTTTTGTTACGGGTATTCTTAATATAGTACTGGCAATAATCATCTGCTATCACAATTAAAGGACTGTGGCCTTCAGTAGGCACTTCCTTAATAACAGAAATAGCTTCTAAATATTTCAAGGGCTCAATCACAGTTACAACATATTTATGAAATTTACAAAATCACGAAACAAAGGATTAATCAGGTATTGCCCACCCCCATAACCAATAAATGAGCCGGCTAATTCCTTCACTTGCTTTTTCAATTTTTTCATTTAATTTTTTCATCCGATTTTTTGTAACTATTCAGGGTGCAACCTGGTAATTGTATAAAATGCATATTCAAAATAAACCCCAGTTTTAGGCAGAAACCGTAATAGTCTATTATTGTAGTATGTTTCCATTTCTGCATTCTTGATCAATTGATTTCATGTTAAAGCAAAGGCTTCAATTTACATAAATTTATTTTCAATACTGCGGTTGCCTGCTAATTTCCACCCTTGTATTGTAATAATTTTGAGAGACTTTCCCATTGGTTCTATGTAAAATTTTCAGAGGTCGGACTCTTATCTATTTATTCTTTTTGCTATTTGTTCTGCAATTTCTTCAATTGTAAAGTCTGTTGTATTAATAGCCAATAAATCAGCAATTATCGGACTATAACTCATTACTTCATTTTTTGAAATTTTATGCCATATTGGAAGTATGACCTTTTCCCCATTAACTTCTCGTGCAAATAAACCATCCAACTCTCTTTGCGGCCATTCTTTTTTAAAGAACGCTTCTGATAGAACCACAATACCATATTTGGAATTTTTCAGTCCGTTATCAATTGAACGTCTTAAACTATCTCCTACCTGCAATTCAAATTCATCATACCATACCGCAACATTCTTAGCTTTAAGATGATTTACGAAAGGTCTTACAAAACCTGCTTTATCTTCCGATGCATGTGAAACAAAAACATCATATGTTTTCTGAACTGCCGTAAATTGATCCTGTCTTGCTAAACTGATATGGTTAATTGACAAATTTTTCTGTCTTTCCATTTCGCGGGTTATACTTTGTTGTAATGAAAGCATTTCTTTTTGTTCTTTTTTGGCCTTGTCTCGTTCTTTTTGTTCTTCTTTGATCAACTCCTGAGATAATTTCATCCGCTTGGCCTGCTTCTCCGAAAGCACTTTTGATTTTGAAGTTTTTTCCTTATTCAGCCTGTTTATCTCGTCACTTTTCCGGGCTAAATCTTTCTGGTATGCAATAATTCGCTTCACATCTTTTTCTCTGCTTATCTTCTCTAAGATACTATTTGCTTCGTTTTCCTTGCGATTAAGGTTATTACTAATTGCCTGCAATTGATTTTCCGCACTATATATCTCTCTTTCTACACTTGAAATCGAATTAGTAATGGTTTGGATACTCATCTTTCAATGGGTTATGTTTAATTTTGAGATATCTGAGTTTAGTATACCCAAAAGCTCCTTCATTGTAGATTTGAATTTGTCTTTATTCTTTAATTTACATGTCCATAAGATGACAGTCCTCCAACCCAGCTTTTCCAATTCGGCTTTTGTTTTTTCATCTCTGTTAATATTTCCTTGGATTTTTGCGTTCCAGAATTCAGTATTTGTTTTTGGTCTTGTTGCTCTTCCGCAGTTATGGCCATGCCAAAAACAACCATGAACGAAAATTACGGTTTTATATTTGGAGAAAACGATATCCGGTTTACCCGGTAATTTTTTTACGTTTTTTCTATACCGGAAACCATTTGCGAACAAATACCTTCTAACTAGAATCTCAGGCTTGGTTTCTATTCCTGAAATTCCGGACATTATTTCAGAGCGTTTTAATCTGTTATAGATATCAGACATTGGCTTTTAGAAGTAGCCTTTAAACATTATCGGTGTCGAATAGCAAATTTTATTTATTGCTCCCTTTTTTATGAACATTTTAACATTGTTGTTGGCATTAAATAACCTGTATAAATGATAATCAGATGATTTTTTGATTGAAAAATTGAGCTCGTTATTTGAAAAGTAAAATGGAGTCTCTTTTCCTAATCTTGTGGTTTTAACCTCAATATATTTATCTGTCCCATTTAAATTCTTAGAGAGAATATCAAAACCAGAGCCATCTCCAACATCCTTGGACACCCATTCGATTTGCTCGGCAAGCTTTTCTTTATCTAAGCTAATAAGACTCCACTTTTCGTATTCTAAAATTATTTCTTCACCATAAATACCCAGATTTCTGTTTCTTTGTTCTTTTTCAAGATAATTTATCTTGATAGGATTCTTTTTATATGGTATTGAAGGTTCTGAGAACATGTTTTTGGATTGAGGTGGTTCGACCCTAATATTTGGGAAGTCAATTTTCTTTTTAATATTAGGGATCTCATCTTCCACAAATTGTTTGAAATGCTTTTCAATACCTAAATTATGAGACAAGTATTCAATTACTTTCTCTTCTAAAATCTGTTGGTAATTGAATCTTGGTAAATATCCGGATATAAATGGTTGACCCAATCTGATTAAAACAGCACTGATATTTTGATGCTTAAATTCGATTGAGCCATTGGATCTGTCTTTTAAGAGCGGTAAAATCTTTCGCCTATGTTCAGCTTTATTTAAGGGATTTCCAGTCAATTCATCAATGAGCATGTTGAAGTAATCAGCAACAATTAATTCAACTTCAATATTTGACCAAGCATCAGGCATTTCCATTCCTTCTTAGCCATTCTGACTCATCAAGACCAATACGTGATAAATTTGCTGCAAATTCATTTGCCAATTTTTGAGCATGAGAATCATTTAGAGTAAGTATCCACTTGTATCTTCTTTGAAATGTATCACAAAACTTGTAATAGGACCATTCCTTTATAGCAAAAACAGTTCCATTTTTCGTTTCATAAAAGCTTAAAGTTATTAGGTTATAAGAATTCCTATTGTTTACTTTAAGCTTAATATACTTGTTATCAGTATTTTTAAAAATTATAGAAAAGCTTTTATCAGATTCTTCTAAAGGAATGAAAAGAAACGTTCGGGCTGATGATTTACTTAACCTAACACTATCACATCTTTGCTGTATACAAAGGAGATAACGATCATTTCTTTCAATTACTACACCTAATGTTAAATATGGAACAAAGGATGGATTAATTAAGTTACTATTATGGTGGGTAAGAATCGCAAAATCTTCATTTAAATTTGAATTAGGTAAACTTCTAGGACAGAAATATTCAATTGCTAGTTTATGAAGGTCTCTTTCCAAATTAATAATTTTTTTTTCTGAGATCTGTTGCTTTTGTGTACTTTCCCATAGTTCTTTTATGGTCGAAATAAATCCCTTCTCCATCCATTTTATAAGTGTTTCTTTTTCAATTGATAAACTAACATCTCCAAGAGATAGAGTATCGTTTTGAAATTGATCTATGCTATCAATCCATTTTGAAATCTCGCTAATACTGCTTATTCGCGAAACATTATTAACAGTTAGAATAGAATCAATCGAATTTAAGATGGAATTTTTAAGCAGAATTTCAGCATCCTCAGGATTAACCAACATACCACGGTGTGCTAAATATGCGGGATCTAGTTCTTTTTTATAAATTTGAAGAAGTTTATTTGTATTATCTCTTAAAGAAGTTATTGATGTAAGTACGACGTTTGAAATTATACCATTCGTTAACGAAGCAAATTCCATGGATATAATTGTGGGCAAATCTGAATATTCCGCCACCTTTCTGGCTACTTCTTCAAGATGTGAATAAGTTTTACCTGGCTTAAAATAAATCGATATCCTAAGTTTTGAATTTTGAAACCACAACTCCTCAAAGTTTTCATTTGTTTCTATTTCATTAAAAAGATTTTTAATTGAATCATAAATAGGTTGACTTTCAGTTTCACCGGTATATATTATAATTAGCTTTGGTGAGTTATTCGGGCTTTGAAATATTTCATTAATAATTTCTTTTGCGTGCCTACCCCTATCAGAATTATCTTCAACATCTTCTTCTCTTATTTCCGCAGGTATTTGATTAATATCAGGATTTGGTAATGTCAGTTTCCAATCTAAAACACAGACATCTGAATTTTGAATTAATCTTATTATTGATTTTTGTTCATCAATAGATTGGAAATTAAAAAAACAACAGGCTTTGCCACGTTCAGCAAATGCTTTAGTTATTAGATTTCCATCAATTAGGTGATCACTAGTGCTTTCATTTTGAAAAATGACCTCATCATCAACAAAACAAATGGTTCGGATAAAATCATCTGCAATTTTAACTGACTCATCAAAGAAAGTATTTCTCATAACTGAAAATTTTATTATTTGCGAAATACTTTAAATGTGACAGTACTTTCCTTTCGAGGTTCATCAAGTATAAGATCATAATCTACACCATTAAGAACTTCCTTGGAGATAGCTAAACCCATTCCTCTACCACTAAGTTTTCTAGTAAACCCTAGTTCAAAAATTTTGTCTTTATCAGAAATCTTAACACCAGGTCCATTATTTGAAATATAAAAAGATCCTTCATTATCAGCATGAAGTCGAATAATTTTTTCGCTTTGATCTTCTTTTTCTTTTAACCAATGAATTGCATTATCTACCACATTTACAAATGTCGGATAAAATACTGACCGATAACCTTTAACTTTTGTTGCTTTAAACAGATTGGTTTGCACTAATTTAATATCATGTCTTTCAAGACGACCTCTAAAAACATCATGCAAAAAAAAGTAAATGTCTTCAGCTTCAATTAATTCTTCAGTTTTATTTAATCTTCTATTAAAAGGTGTCAATAGTGAAATGTATCCATCAAGATGCTCAAAATTCACCCTTATATTATTATAAATATTTGTAAACTTCTCATCTACATCTGCCCATCTTTTCAAATCCCTTATATTATGTCGCATTGATTTAACTGTGCTATTGAATTCATGATGTACAATATTAATCGCTAAGCCGAGCTGCGTAAGTTCAGCATCATTAGTTAGTTTTTCTTTTAATTCACCAATTTCTTGTTCTTGAGATTCTTCTATTTGCTTGTTAGTTATAATTTTTCCTGAATTATCTTTTTCCCAATAAATGGAATCCAATTGATTTATTATACCCTCAAGAATTGTATTAGCATATTCTGATTCTTGGACAATTGGTGCTTCCAGTCTTTTCAATTCCTCATAAATATTCGGATCATTTTCATTTTCTAATTTAAATGTAGCTAATCCAATCTGTACCTCTCTAATTTTTTGTTCCAAACTGCTCATTAATTCCTGAGTCAGATCTTTTACCTTTCCAGATATTTCTTCTGTTAAATTCTTAGCTTCATCTCTTTTTTTACGCGTGATATCTTTTGCCTCAATAGATATTTGTTCCAAAGCCATTTCTATACGCTTTCGCTTACTTACTTTCAGATGAAGTTCTTCTCGATATTTATCTAACAATTTACTTATATCTTCTTCAGCTTTGGAGAAAATCGTTTCTTCAATTTCCGAGTATTTATCTAGGTATGCTTCCCAATCTCTTTTTGTTTCCTGAGAGATGGTAAAACCTCTTGGTGCACTGAGCTTTGTTTCATTTTTCAGGAAAATAATCTGCTTTCTAGCTTCTATTTCATAATTGATTAAGGTTTGAGACGCTTCATCAGGATCATCAATAGAAGCAACCGAAGCAAATTTTTTGTCTGATTCGGATATAATTGTATCAATTTTTTTTTCAAATTCCTTTTCTTGAAGTTTATTAAAAAATAAATTTAGTTCGTTCGTAAATTTCCGTTTTCGTTCTTTAACGTTTTTTTCTCTTCTTTCCTTAGCTTCATAGAATTTTTCTCTTTCACTTCTTAAGTTTAGCCAAAATTCAGTATAAACACCCGGTGAAATTTCCCTGAAAAAATCAGCCGCAAGCTGAACAAAGAAATTTCTTAATATGTCTTGAATTTGTTTATAAGCTTTGTTTTCAATAAAACCTTCTCTACCTGCTTTTTCTATAAGGTTCTGATTATTCTTCCTGGAAATATTAATAACACCGAACATTCTTCTATATGAAAAGAAATAATAGCCAGCACTTTTAGTACGATTTTTTTCAATATCCAAAAAATCATAATCATTATTGCCATAAGGTAGAATCCTTATGCCATCTTTATAAATATATAATCCCCCAAATCGATTGAGTTTATTTAAAAGAACACTCCAGGTTATAGGATCGAGATAAGATTGCTTTTTATCGCCCTGCAAATAAGATACTTGAATTGAAAAAGGGCCACAAGAAGTTAGCCTCATATTATTCCCTGACCAATGAATCTTATGATCAAATTCCAATTTGTTATAAATTTTAACTTTACCAGTAAACTGACCGTATTCGTTAAATTCACCATAGAAATGATGATCTGCTTTTTGAAATTCATCAGGAGTAAAGAAAGATTCTTTATCAATTAAATCAAAATATATTGAATCATCTCCGCGATAATCCCGAAAAGAAGCTTCAATATTTGGCCTTGGATGATCAGGAGTCATTGTATTAGTAAAACCAATCAAGAATTTTTCCAGTTTTGAATATCTATCTTTTTCTATAAGATTCACATCAATGTCAGAATTTAATCCCTCTGAAACAGGTGAGATGTAAAAATGTGTACCTGAAGCATCCTTAATTGATAAATTACCGGGTAATGATTTGTCTAATTTTTCTATATCAACATTGAAGGATCTGATCTCAGAACTAAGTGATTCATATTCATTTTCAAGTAAGATCCCTTTTTTTCTCAAAACTAGTATAGAGTCAAGCAATTCATCTTTCATTGACTCTATTTCATTAACAGAAGGTACAACTTCTAAATCAAATATTTTTATCGGAATTAAAACGTCTTCGATATCAAGTCCGGGTATTTCGAAAATACCCCAGTTAATAAACGCACCAACCAAAGGTTGAAGTTCCTCATCTCTTTTGGCTCTTGAAAGTATTAATACTTGTTTGCCAATTGCGGAAATGGCTAATCTTCCAATTCCCTTCTCTCCCATAATTGGGCGAATGGGTTTGGATAAATCAATTGGTGGTGGCAGAATTCTTTTATTGTCAAATTTACTTTCAGTGCCAATAACTAACCACCGATTTTCAAAATCATCTTTAGTCATTCCTAGCCCGTCATCTCTTAAAATAAAAAGTTTATCCTTTCTAAAATAATCTACATCTACATGATCAGCATAAGCATCATGGGCATTTTTAAATAATTCACTAATAGCCGTTGGAATACCAGCTATTTGCTGACGACCTAGCATATCTATGGCTCTTGCCCTTGTTTTGAATTTTGCCATGAATATTACATTTTAAAGCTTTCGGCAATTTCCTTTGCCAATTTTGGTGGTACTGCATTACCAATCATCTTAGCGATTACTCCCTGACTTTTCGAGTAAAACTGATAATCTAAAGGAAAACTTTGAAGTGTTGCCCCTTCTCGAAGGGAAATCGCGCGATCCTGCTCCGGATGGCCATAACGACCATTCGAAAAACTATCAAATCTGGTTGTAATTGTCGGAGAAGGTTTATCCCAATGCATTCTACCGTATACATCGTAATGTCCGGTATGTTCCTTATAACAATTCAATTGTAATTCAGGCGAATTATTCCATGCTCGTCGATCGCCACCATTGTGGGGAGTACTACGTATCCTTTTGAGATTAATAGGAGTAAGTCTTGCACTAGTATGAGCAAAGGAGGTCTTATCGATCGTTCCATCTGATATTTTAGGGAACCTATCAAGATTTCCAATAGCTTCTTTTACGGTTAGAATGGTCTTTTTATTTCCTTTGGGTAATTGAATTGAATCTTTCAACCGCGAGGCAATAAGAACATACCTCCTGCGGTTTTGAGGTACTCCGAAATATTTTGCATTCACTATACCCTCATCATAAACATAACCATTATGAGTAAGAGATGATTTAAATTCGGCCAAGGGACTTCCCGGGTCAGTATCCAAACCGGGTACATTCTCAATAAAAACATAACCGGGCATATAATACTCTACGAACTCCTGAAAATCGGCCAATAACAAACGTGTTTCTTCAGACTTCGCTTTATCGGTTTTAATGTTAGAGTAATATTGACAAGGGCTGCAACCGACAAAAATCAAATTATCCTGATTTCGTTTTATTTTGAAAAAAGAGCCGACGGTTTTTTTCTTTAGAGTAGAAACATCCTTACAAAGGAATTTGGCATTATTATTCCTTTCATAGGTTTCCTTGCAATTGACATCTATGTCAATACCACCGAGGACCTTTATACCTGCCTGATTGAATCCGCATGTAACACCTCCGGCGGAGCAGAAAAAATCAACTGCTTCTAACATGATTGGTTTTATTTCTTTTCAGATGAGTGAACTTACTATAAAATAAAGTAAAAAATCAATAACAAACAAAGTAAATATTAACATCAGGTGGAGTAAATTCACTAATTTACAGGATCAACAGGACATAACACTGAGAAAATTTTCCGGTAAATAGGCCTTATATCACGTTTAGACCAAGATCAGTCTTCACGGATAGATAAAAATTTCTTGTTGTTTACATCTGATCCATTTCATCATGTTATATTCTGACCTGGAATGAAAAAACACAAGTATATAAATACACTATACCATGGATAAGCGAGTGGATTGTTTTTTATGAACTATACCTGGTTAATGGCAATATTTGGGAAGGTAGAGAGTCTCCCGTACACATCAAGGAAAGTGATAAAAACAATAATAGGAATATTGATTAAAAACCTATAGGCTTACTTCATTTCATGAGGATCAATCAAGAGAGAATATCTGTAAAGTATTAGTTATTTGCAGCCTACTTCATAGAAGGTTCCAGTACCTATTTGTTCGTAGTAGTATATGATTCTTCTATAATATCGACAATAGCCTCGGCTTTTTCCTGACTGAAAACAACTGCAGGAATAGAACGATGCCTGCTATAATTGTACTTTTTGTAACTAATCCTTACCTTATTTGTAAAATTATTCGACTAAGCTGTAAAGAGTTTGGACATTTTATGTATAGAATCACTATATATAACATTATATATCTGATGAATAGGAAATTGGAATAGAATTTGCCAAGAAAAGTAAAAGAAGGTATTTGGGAATGGCTCCTTTATTCTGATATACATATATGTTTATGCGCTTATGGTAAAATACATTCTCAGGACAGCGATTAAATCGT